>NZ_JBXAYD010000001.1:0-300000 GCF_056782075.1 Dellaglioa sp. CoH-56-MRSF-12 | reverse complement strand
CGTATTTGGACGCTTTATCCCATTAATTAGAACTTTTGTGCCACTTATTTCTGGTACTATTCAAATGAATTACAGACATTTTAGTATTTTCAACTTAATTGGCGTCTCACTTTGGGTAGCCATTGGAAGTGGCGTCGGTTACTACTTCGGCGCAATTCCATTTGTTAAGGATCATTTTTCTATTATTTTCCTTTCAATTGCCGGGATAGCATTACTTCCAGTGGTCTTAGCTGGGTTAGTACAACTTACGAAATTTTTACTTAGAAAAAAACTTGATGCTAAATTCTAGGATAAGCTTTTTAGAATAATCGTTTTCTTTAGCGTATAATGGGGCTATCACATAAACTTCAGGAGGTTCTCATGCCATTTACAGTCTATCTCGTTCGCCATGGTCAAACCATTTTCAATAAATATAATCGGATGCAAGGTTGGTCCGATTCACCACTTACAGAAAAAGGCATTAACGACGGCCACACTACTGGAAAAAAATTATCACAAATTCAGTTTGCTAATGCATACAGTAGTGATACAACCCGCGCAAATCGTACAGCTAACTACATTTTATCTGAAAATGAAAACTCTTCAGATTTAATTGTTACAACATCTGAGTTTCTTAGAGAGCAAGGCTATGGTTACTATGAAGGTGCCGATTCTTCTCAAGCTTGGTTTGTTGTTGGTAAGCCACATGGCGCTGCTAATTTCACTGAGATTTTGCAAAAATTTTCAATTGAAGAGGCACGTGACTTCTTCAAAGAAATCGATCCTTTCCATGATGCTGAAGACGATGCCGATTTTTGGGCACGTCGTAATAAAGGTTTTGATTTATTGCGTAAAGATGCTAAAGATGGCGATAACGTTTTAGTTGTCAGTCATGGGACAACAATCAGAAGTATCGTTTCTCATTTTGCACCCGAAATTGATATTACAATGAGCCCTAAAAACGGTAGTGTAACTAAGTTAATCGTTGATGACAATTCAGTTAAAGTTGAATATTTCAATCATCACGATGATGATAAAATCTAAATAAAAAAGGAGTAACCAATTTTTAAAATTGGTTACTCCTTTTAGTTTAAATTGATTTACGTTGTGTCTTGTAATCGATAACTTCTTTTTCAGATAAATTACCTAATTCTTGTAATTTATCTTCAATAATATTTAAAACAATATTACGATCAGCTTCATTTTCAACAAAATCGTATTTATCGCCATCAATAACTAAAAATTCAGAAACGTCATATTCTTTTTCCCAATCTTCATAATAGCGAAGTAATGTTTTATAGTATTCAACCAATGAGTGGTCAGTTTCAATTTGTTCATAATCACGGCCACGTTTTTGAATACGATTAACCATTGTTTCATAAGAAACTTTAATCATAACCATCAAATCGGGTGATTTTTTATGTGCAGCATAAGGTAACTCTTCAAGCATATTTTCTAATAAATCTTGATAGATGTTATATTCAACAGTTGTGGCATTACCCATTTCTGTATTCATCTTCATAAAAATAGCATCTTCATAAATTGAACGATCAAGAACATTATTATCTTCTTGCATTGCTGCTTTAATCATTCTGAAACGACGATTCAAAAAGAAAGTTTGTAATAAGTAAGCGTAGGGATTTGTTGCTTCCTTATCCCCTGCTTCACGTTTTTTTGCAGCGATTTCGTTACCTTTGTAAAATAAAGGTAATACCGGGTTATCTGTAACAGGTTCGTAAAAAGCCTCTACCCCAAGTTCTTCAGATAAAATTTTTGTCATACTAGATTTTCCTGAACCAATAATACCAGCCAACGTAATCAAAATAATAAACACTCCTTCTTGAATAGTTAATACAATTTATGCAGTTAAAACAATTAGATTTAGACTTGTAATTAATATCTCATTCGGTATCATCTTACTAGTAGTCATAAATAATCTCATATTTTAATTCTCCGTTTATTTAGTATACATTGGATTAAATAAAATAAAAGTCTTTTCTTTTTCTAAAATTAATGCATTAAGTGAGACTATTCATCAAAAACCAGACAGCTCTAAGTACCTTTTTTATTTACAAATTAAATATTTATTTATGAAAGGATTTCATATGTCATTTACCGTTTATATGGTTCGTCATGGCCAAACTTTTTTTAACTCTTTCCAGAGAATGCAAGGCTGGTGTGACTCTCCACTTACAGATAAGGGAATCAACGATGCCACCCATTCAGGAAAACTTTTACGCGATAAATCATTTAATGCCATTTATCGAAGTGACACAATGCGTACAAAAAAAACACTAAGCCATATTTTAAGTGAAACGAATGTTGAAGAAAATGCACAGTTAACACCAATTGAAACAGCACTTTTTAGAGAAGAATATTATGGCTCATTTGAAGGCCAAGATACTGCAGCTGTTATGCAAACAGTTGGTACACCTTTTAATTGTCAAACCTTCAATGATATTCTTGAAAAATATTCCATCGAAGACTCACGTGATTTCATAAAAAGTGCTGACCCTTTTAATTTAGCTGAAAATGACCAAGAATTTTGGAATCGCTATGATCATGCTTTTGATTTTTTACGCACTAACCAAAATAATAATGACAACGTTCTATTAGTTGGTCACGGGACAGCAATTAGAAGTATCGTTTCACGATACGCACCTAATATTGATATATCATCTAGTCCTAAAAATGGTAGCGTCACTAAATTAATCGTTCATCACGATACAATTGAAGTTAGCTATTATGGTAATTTTGGCGAACAACCCATCTAAATAAAGAGAGGTGAATACTCAGTTTTAAAAACTGAATATTCACCTCTTTTTTATTTTTTTAATACCATCCCTTTATATAAGGTAACTGTTACCCAATAATATCCCAAATAGAGAACTGCAAAAATAATAAATGGAATCGTTATATGTGAATATGGATCTGGAATTAATTCCTTGAACATTTGTAGTCCGAATAAAACGTGGATTACACCGACAATTCCAGGTAAGAAGAATAAGATGCCAATTTCGCGCCTAATTGATTTTTTCATTAGTCGTTGCTTAGCGCCTAATTGGTTCAATAAATCATATCGTTTTTTATCCGTTGCCGCACTAGACAATATTTTAAACATAAGAACACTTGCTAACATTGCCAACATCGCAACGCCTAAGAAGAATCCAATGAATTCTAATCCGCCATAAATGCCGTTAGCCAACTGATATACGACATACTTATTCATAAAATAAGATGAATTATCTAACTGATTTTTAGGTATTTCTTCGCTCAATGCTTTTAAGATTTCTTTATTATCTTTAAATGATGCTAACCTAACAGTATGGATACGTTGTGTCTTCGCCGAAACAGCTGAAAATGATGCGTCAGAGACAAGTACTGGATTTAACATATCAGGGGATTCCAATGTAGTTCTAACAGCATTTCCCCATAGATTATCCTCATTTTTAGCTGTCATTTTGGCAGGGTCAACTTTAATAAATTTACCGGTAGCCGTTCCCGTTTCCGTGAAATCAAGCGTGTACAATGGTGATTTCACAAAGTCAGATTTTTTAAAATAACGGACAGAACCAACTTTTTTTGCTTCATAAATGGACTCTTTTTTATCAGTCAATTGACTAAGTAATTTTTTCTCTTTTGTTGATGGATTTTGGACAACAACATCATATGGGGAAGTAGAAGTAGCTGTTTGATCAACCACACCAGAGAATCCCATCCCAACAGTTATTGCGCCTAATGCTAGTGCAAATAACATCGCAACCATTGTTAGAACCCGATTTAATGAACCTAATCGAAAGCTAAGTTGCCCTAATAAAAAGGTATTTAATTGCTTTTCAGAAAATCCCTTATTACGTTTTAATAATTGAACCAATCCACTAAATAATGAATTGAAAATTAAAAATGTCCCAATCAAAATTGTTACGACTGACCCAATAAATCCAGCCATTTGAAACAGTGCTAAATGACTTAATAAATAATAGCCACTTGCAATTAAACCTAATCCTAAGATACTTTGAATTAAGATATTATAAGATTTTAGCTTTTTACCTTGTGGTTGTTCTGCTTCATTTAATAATTTTAAGATAGGCGTTCTTAACAAGCTTTGTCGATTAAATATAGCAGCAATCATGAAAAGAATAACGAAGAAAAGCATTGTTATTAGGATTGCTGGGAAATAAAAAGCTTGAAAAGAATGCGGTGCAAGATCCATTTTATCTACTAAAAATTGGCTAACGCCATATGTCAGTCCAATACCAACTAAAATACCAACAGCTGTTGCAATTAAGCCAATAATTAAAGTTTCAGTGAAAATTAAGCGCCCAATCTTACGCTTTTTAGCGCCTAGCATCATGAACATCCCATAATCTCTTTGACGCATGCTCATTAAAAATGTATTCGCATAGATAATATAAAACAGTGTAATAATTGCAAGTAGTACAGAACCTACTTGGAAAATCATTGCTGCAAATTTTATCGTCGCATTTTGTTTAATAAATTCTTGATTAGTTGCTAATGCTTCAAACATGTAAAAGATTGCTGAAGCCATAATGAGTCCTGATAACAAGATTAGATAATCTTTAAAGCGACTCTTAATTCCAGTTAAGGATAATTTTAATAACATATTGTTTCCTCCCTTCTTAAAATTATTGTTCACTCTTAGCTAGTTCATTTAAAATTTCTTGATAAAACTCTGTTCGCGTATTCGTTCCTTGAATCAATTCTCGACCAATCTTACCATCTTTAATAAAGAGAATTCGTTGACAGTAACTCGCACTAACAGCGTCATGAGTCACCATCAAAATTGATACTTGATCATTTTTATTTAAACTTTCCATCGTTGATAGGAGTGACTTTGCACTTTTAGAATCCAAAGCACCTGTTGGTTCATCTGCTAATAAGATTGCAGGATTATGGACTAAAGCACGAGCTGCTGCAACTCGTTGCTTTTGGCCACCAGATAATTCAGTTGGAAATTGTCCAAGAACACTATCTATCCCCAGTGTTTTCGTTAATTTATCAATACGTTCTTGATATTTAGAAATAGACGCATTCTGTAATGATAGTGGCAATGTTATATTTTCAGCTGCCGTTAAGTTATCTAGCAGGTTAAAACTTTGGAAAATAAAGCCAATTTGTTGTGCTCTAAAATCTGATAGTTTATCGCCACGCATCATTGAGATATCCTGATTATTAATCTCAATTTGTCCTGAAGTCGGCTGGTCTAGTGTTGATAATAAGTTAAGTAATGTTGATTTACCTGATCCTGATGCCCCCATGATACCAATAAATTCACCCTGTTCGACAGAAAAATTAATCCCTTTTAAGGCTTCCGTTTTCTTCTCTTTATTCTTACCGTAGACTTTTTTAACATCTTTTGCGCTTACAACTATTTCTTTCATTTTATTAGTCCTCCATTTATATTTATCATTTTACTATATGTGTACTATTATACATAGTACACATTAAATAGCAATTTTTATTATCGTTAATTCTTAACTTAATTCTCATTAAAACGATTACATTTTATATTAATTTAATTTTTCATGGAAATTAATTAGTCAGTTCACTATACTTATAAATTGTTAGTTTAATTTACATAGTTATTTATCACGGGAGGTACTTATGGAAAACGAGAAAAAAACATTTATATCGTGGCCAGTTTTGGCATTAATGTCATTCGTAACAGTTATTGGCTTCGACGATATCGTCTATAACTTTCAAAATCAAGGTATGGGCGTTATTACATCTTGGATCATTTTATTGCTATTATATGTAATTCCCTATTCTTTAATGGTAGGACAATTAGGTTCCGTCTTTAATTCAGAAGGTGGCGGTTTAAGTTCATGGGTTCGCGGAACTCGTGGCGAAAAACTAGGTTACTTTACGGCATGGACTTATTGGGCTGCTTCGATTCCTTACGTTGTTGATACCGCTAATTCAGTCGTTGTTGGCTTTGGTTGGTTATTTAACGGAAGTAATGCACTCGAAGATAGTTTATCAACAGCTATGTTCGCGTTAATAACATTAGTAATCTTCGTTGGTTTCATTTTTGTTCAACGTTTCTTCAAAGGTTCATTAGAATTTTTAGGTCTTATTGGTGGTGGTACCATGTTCATCCTCACAATTTTATATGTTGTAATGGCATTTGGCTCATTATTAACACCTTCAGGTCGTATTGCAACAACAAATATGAGCTGGCACACACTAATTCCTAAATTTGATTTACATTATTTCACAACAATTGGTTTATTAATTTATGCGATTAATGGTGCAGAATTAATTGCGCCATTTGTCACAAAAATGAAAAAACCTAAAAAAGATTTCCCTAAAGCCATGATTATGTTAACCGTTATGACAATCTTCTTAACAGTTTTCGGCTCATTCGCACTTGGGATTTTCTTCAATGCCCATAACATTCCTAATGATTTTAAAATGAATGGTTCGTACTACGCATTCCTTCGTTTAGGAGATCAATTTCATATGGGTAGTTGGTTAATGTATGCCTTCGCTATTACTCAAATTGTGTACATGTGTGCTCTTCTAGCTGTTCTTCTTGACGCTATGACTCGCATGCTTATCTCTGACACAGGCGCTCGTTATATGCCTAAGAAATTACTTAAAGTTAACAAAGATGGTTTACCAATTAATGGGTACATTTTAACTTGTACTTTAAGTGCCTTCATTCTCTTCTTGGGTGTCTTCTTGCCAGATATGAATACAATCTTTAATTGGTTACTGAACTTGAATGGAATTATTTCACCAGGTGTCACTTGTTGGATTTTCTTCGCCTTCATGCAGATCCGTAAAAATAGTGCTAAATATCCATCAGAATATGTCTTCATTAAAAATGACAAATTAGCTTACGCTGTTGGTTTATGGTGCTTAGTTGTTACTGTTTTGGCAACAGTCTTTGGGATTATTCCTCAAGATGTCGAGATGGGTAGCTCACTATTCTACTACCAGTTAGCCATCAATATTATTAGTGTCGTTGTTCTTATCGGTCTTGGATTCATTATGCCAATGATTGCTGAACGTGAACGTAAAAGAGATGGTATTAAAGATTAAATTCAAAAACGCTATGACTACTTAATTAAAAGTAGTCATAGCGTTTTTGAATTTAATCTTTTATTATTATGCCATCTACACCTATTGACTCACAAATCGTTAAAAACCTCACATCTTCTAGATTTTCAAAATGAACGTGATAGTATTTAAACCACTCACGATATTCTTTATAGGTTGTTATAATTTGATTGGCCTCATTTTTATCATTTTTTAAATCATTGAATAGCGCTCTACGATCCTCATTAAATCCATAAAATGCTGTGTAAGTCGCAATACTTTCAAGAAACACATCAGAAATAATTTCCCAACTCATTTGATTCTCCGGAATATTTCTTTCCTCTAATAATAGCCTCACATCATACGGTAATGCGTTTACATTTTTTATTCCTTCACCTAAACTCATTCGATTACCCCCCGATAATTGCAATTAATATACCACACCCTTCTCATCGATAACAAGCACTTGGCTTGTTATCTATTTTAATTTTTTCTGCGTCTTATAAAAACAAAAAAAGCTTAACAATATTGTTAAGCTTGCCGTATATTTTAAGTTCGCATTTTAAGTTAAATTAATTTTATATTCTAACTTTTTTTTACTTAATTTCTTGTATGATAGCATTTCTTAATTATTACTTGCATATGCTTGTTGACCATCATACCATTCACAGACAGTTAGAAATCTTAATTTCGAAAAACAATTAACATTAGCCTGATATTTTTCGAACCAATTACGATAATACCGATATTGCTTAATTAACTGCGCGGCCTCTTCTGGATTTTGTTTCAATTCATCAAATAGCTGCTTTCTATCATCGTTAAATCCATAGAATTCAGTAAAATTAATTGTACTTTTAATAAATAAATCGAATAATACGGCTAAATCATTATCTTTTTCGCAGAGACGCCCCTCTTGAAAAAGTAATTGTACATCATACGGTAATTCTTTGTACGCTTCATTATATACTTCTGTATCATCTATCATGTTGGGTGCTCCCATTCTCCCCACCATATAAAACCCTTTGTTCCACATAACGTTTTAGTTGAACCTTTTATTCATTCCCAAATCAAAAAATAGTTATGTCGTTACCTAATTCTAATACATCTAGTATACATTATTTTATGCATAATTACCTAAAATTTTTATACTTCCTTTAATATATTTAAGATACTCATACAATTAATAGTTTACACCCTTTTTAAAATCAAAAAAGACCTTTTCAAAAATTCTTGAAAAGATCTTTCTGATTTATTATTCAGCTTCTTCTGCCAAAGTATTGGCAGCTCGTTCCTTATACATAGGGATTTCATCTTCACTTGCTAAAACAAAATGTTCTGGCGAAATTTCAACCATTCGACGTTTTTTACCATCTGCCTCAACTGACGAATCGTATGGTACTGGAATGCGATTACGTTCAAATTCAGGGTCAGGAACAGGAACGGCCGAGATTAAACTGGCTGTATAATCGTGTAAAGGATGTGTATATATTTCGTCTGCAGGAGCTATTTCTAATAACTTACCATAATGCATCACACCAATTCGATCACTGATATATTTAACCATTGATAAATCATGTGCAATAAACAAATATGTTAAGTTATGTTCAATTTGTAATTCCTTCAACAAATTAACAACCTGCGCTTGAATTGAAACATCTAATGCAGAAATAGGTTCATCTGCGATGATAAACTTAGGTTCTACAGCTAAAGCACGAGCAATACCAATACGTTGGCGTTGGCCACCTGAAAATTCATGGGGGTAGCGGCTAGAATGATCTTTATTCAATCCAACTGTTTCTAATAATTCTTCAACACGTTTCGCACGTGCTTCATCATTGGCAGCTAAATGGTGAATATCTATTCCTTCTGCCACAATATCTTTAACTTTCATTCGTGGATTTAGTGATGCATATGGATCTTGAAAAATCATTTGCATGTCACGGCGAAATTGTAATTTATCTTTTTTAGACTTAATTTTACGAATATCAACACCATCAAAATCAATTTTACCATCAGTTGGTTCATATAAATTGATGATACTACGACCTGTTGTTGTTTTACCAGACCCTGACTCGCCCACCAAGCCAAATGTCTCGCCTTCATAAATATCAAATGAAATATCATCGATAGCTTTCACTTCGTCTGGTTTGCCGACATTAAAATATTGTTTTAAATGACGGACTTTTAAAATTTTATTTTTCTTTTGTTCCACTATGTTCAGCTCCCCTTCCTTAGTTTTCTACCAAATTTTGATTCGCTTTAATTTTTGTTTCTTGTTGTTTTGCAAAAATTTTATACCGTCTTTGAATTTCAACTGGCGGCGTTACTTTAGGTGCATCTGGATGCAACAACCATGTAGCTGCTGCATGTGTTGGTGAAACATCGAAGAATGGTGGTTGTTGTTCTGTATCAATCTTCATAGCGTACTCATTCCGAGCGGCAAATGCATCCCCTTTTGGTGGATCCAATAAATCAGGAGGTGTACCTGGAATTGCGTACAGATGTTCACTATCAAGTGTTGGCATTGAATTCAATAAGCCCCAAGTATATGGATGTTGTGGGTTATAAAAGACCTCATCGACTGTCCCATATTCAACAATCCGACCTGCATACATAACCGCTACACGATTAGCCATACCAGCAACAACCCCTAGATCATGGGTAATGAAAATAATTGATGTTTCAATTTTTGCTTGTAATTCTTTCATTAATTCCAAAATCTGTGCTTGGATGGTTACATCTAAAGCTGTTGTTGGTTCATCAGCAATTAAAATTTCTGGATAACAAACTAATGAAATCGCAATAACAATTCGTTGGCGTTGACCACCAGAAAATTGATGTGGATAGTCCTTAAAGCGTTTTTTAGCATCTGTAATCCCAACTAACTTCAAAATTTCCAAGGCTTGCGCCATTGCTTTTTCTTTTTTTACATGTTTATGCTTCATTAATGGTTCAGCAATTTGTCTACCAATTCTCATAGTAGGATCTAAAGAAGTCATTGGGTCTTGGAAAATCATTGCGATATCTTTACCACGAATGTTTTCCATTTGTTTTTCTGATTTTTTAAGTAAATCTTCACCATGAAAAAGAATTTCTCCACCCATAACTTCTGCATTATTAGCTAATAATCCCATTAAACTTTTTGTTGTAACGGATTTACCGGAACCTGATTCACCAACGATTGCTAAAGTTTCACCTTTAGCCAGATGAAAACTAACATCACGTATGGCTTTAACATCTCCAGCATACGTATGAAAATTAATTTCTAGATTGTTAACTTCTAAAATATTTTCTGCCATTTTTCAACACCTACTCTTTCGTTTTTGGATCAAAGGCATCACGGAGTCCATCACCTAATAAGTTGAAGGCAACCATGATAATACATAAAACAATTGCTGGATACCACATTTGGTATGGTAAAAACTGGAAATTCTTTTGACCATCATTCAATAATGACCCAAGTGAAGCTTGAGGAGCACTAATCCCAATTCCGATGAAACTTAAGAAAGCTTCGAAGAAAATAGCACTAGGAATTGTAAACATTGTTTGAATAATAATCACACTCGATAAGTTAGGTAGTAAATGTTTCACTGCAATTTTTACGGGTGACTCGCCTAAAGTTCGAGCTGCAAGAATATATTCTTGATCTTTTAATTTCAACGTTTGTGCCCGAACTAATCGAGCCATCGTTGTCCAACCAGTCACTGCAATTGCTAAAATAATTGATGTTAAACCTGGTTTGAAAACCAATAACATTAAAACAATAACGACCAAGTTAGGTACCGATGAAATAATTTCGATGATTCGCTGCATGAATGTATCAACACGTCCGCCACGCCAACCGGACAAGATTCCATAAGCAACACCGACTCCTAAATCGACTAATGCAGCAACTAGTGCCACGATTAAGGAAATCTTAGTTCCATACATAATTCTTGATAACAAATCACGTCCAAAAACATCCGTTCCTAAAATAAAGTATTTATCTTTTGGAATACTATTTTGTTCATAAGCATCATACCAGCTACCTGATGATGTTTTTAACTTTCCATTTAATCCATCTATTGGTACACCAGGAATTTTAGGTGGTAAATTTGTATACTCAACATTTTGTTCTGTTGCACTATGTGGTGCTAAAATGGGGGATCCAAATGCCAAAATAAAAATTGCAACCAGGACCCAAAGTGAGATAAAAGCCCCTTTATTTTTCTTCAACCGACGCCAAGCATCCTGAACGAAAGTCAACGACGGTGCAGCAATTTTTTCATTATCAATAGCGTTATTTTTATCTAACGGTTCAAATGCATCTACTGGTAGGTCAATTTTATCTGCCATCGTTAATTTCTCCTTCCAGTTAATCGAATTCTTGGGTCAATAATACCGTAAATGATATCTGTTAATAAGATAACAACTACTAGTCCAGCTGAATAAAGCATTGTAACACCCATGATTGTGGGGAAATCATTTGTCAAAATTGATTTTACGAATTGTTCACCAATTCCAGGAATTGAGAATATATTTTCAACAACCATTGAACCAGTCATTAATGCAACCGTATAAGGGCCGATTAATGTTACTAAAGGAATTAAACTATTACGTAAAGCATGGTGGAATACAACGCCAAACTTTGTTAATCCTTTAGCCTTAGCCAGTTCAATGTAATCACTGCTTAGGACATCCACCATCTCGGTTCGAATGAACCTGGCCGTCTCCGCCAGTGGGCCAACCCCTAAAGCAATTGTCGGTAGAATCGTGTAACTGAATCCGCCCCAATCAGCAATTGGTAACCAGCCTAACTTTAATCCTACGTAATACTGTAATAAAACAGCTAAGACGAAAGAAGGAATTGAGATACCTAAGATTGATAAAATTGTTGAAGAAGTATCAATCCAAGTATTTTTGTTAATCGCACCAATGGCACCAATCACAATTCCAATAACTATTCCGAAGATGATAGCTTGTAATCCAAGTTGTCCGGATGGTCCAATACGGCTTGAAATTAGGTATGACACAGGTTGATTACTGTATTGGAATGACGTTCCTAAATCACCCTTAACTAATCCCACTAAGTAAATGAGATATTGTTGCCATACGGGTTTATTCAATCCATATTGTTCATTCATAATCTGTAATTGCTCAGTTGTCATTTTTTGCTGATTCGCATAAGGTGATCCAGGCATTAACTTCATTAAAAAGAAGGTAATGGTTGCGACTAAAAACAACGTCAGTAGCATATAAAAAATTCGTTTAACTAGGTATTTACCCATAATTCTGACCCTCACTTTTGCTTTATTATGTAATTAAAACAAGTCAGAATTAGCCGTGGTAGCTAACTCTCACTTGTTAAATTTTAACACGTTAATTAATTATTTAGTAACATAAGCATCTTTGAAATTGTAATTGATACCAGCTCCATTGTAGATAACACCTTTAACTGTTGATCTTAATAATTGAGCTTGAGCCATTTGGTAAAGAGGTGCAATTCCTTGATCTTTCATCAAGATTTTTTCAGCCTTAACTAAATCATCCCAACGTTTATCTGCATTACTTGCATCTGTTGTTTTTGAAGCTTTAATCAATGCATCATATTCACTATTTTTCCATTTACCTGCATTTTGTGAATTATCTGAAGTAAATAAATCTAAGAATGAGATTGGGTCTGAGAAATCAGCACCCCATGCTGTAACAACAATATCGAAATCACCACTAGTTGATTTTGCTAAACGTGATTTGAATGGGATATTTGTTAATGTTACATCCGCACCATCTAAGTTATCTTCAATCGCATTTTGTAAAAATTCATTTGTTTTCTTAGCTTTATCAGTATCATCACTTAGAAGTGAGAAACTAGCTTTTGTAACACCAACTTCTTTTAATCCTGCTTTCCATAATTCTTTTGCTTTTGCAATGTCTGTATTTGCAGTTGATTTAACGGTTGATTCTTTTGCAAAATCTTCGCCTGTTTTAGGATTTGAAGCAAGACCTGATGATACTAAACCTGTCGCAACAGTTGAGCCATCCCCTAAAATTTTATCAACAAATTGTTTTCTGTTGATAACTAATGAAATAGCTTGACGAATCTTTTGGTTATTAAATAATTTATTCTTTTGATTGTATTGTAAGTAGAACGTTGATGCTTGTTTACGTGTGATATAGTCTTTATCTGTTTTCAATGTTTTAGCTTGTTCAGCAGATAAATTCGTCATATCTAATTTTTGACTTTGGTATAAATTATAGCTTGTTGTATTATCTTTAGAAACTTGGAAATTCATTTGTGTTAGCTTAACTGCTTTTTTATCCCAATAAGTGTCATTTTTCTTTAGGTCCCAAGTTAAGTTAGTTCCTGTCCAATCATTTAATGTAAATGGACCATTGTAAACCATGTATTTGCTTTGTGTGCCATATTTAGAACCATACTTTTCAACAACTTTTTGATTTTGTGGATAGAACGTTGGGAAGCCCATCAATAATTTGAAATATGGTACTTTTTTATCAAGTGTTACAACTAATGTATGTTTGTCAGTTGCTTTGATTCCCAATGTTGATGGCGCCATCTTACCCGCGCTGATTGCATCATAATTTTTAATCCCTGAGAAGAGGTAACCATATTGTGAAGCTGTCTTAGGATTAACGGTCCGTTGCCATGAATAAACAAAATCTTTAGCCGTTACATCGTCTCCGTTGCTCCATTTTGAATCACGAAGTTTAAATGTATAAGTCATGCCATCTTTTGAAACGGTTGTTTTAGTTGCAAGTGCATTTGACACTTTACTGTTCTTACCAATTCTGTATAAACCTTCATTAGTATTGTTCAACATGTTAAAGCTAACTGTATCCGTTGCTGTCGATAAATCCATCGATGGTAATTCAGCTGTTTCAGACCAATTAATAACCTGTTTATCAGCGAGTTCTTTACTATCTGAAGATGAAGATTTAGATCCACACGCTGCCAAGACAATGACAGACAATGCTAGCACACCACTTAATTTCAAAACTGACTTTAACTTCATAATATGACCTCTCCTTTTTTATTTACCTTTTCTTAACGTAGGTTTATCTTACATTAGAAAAAGATTAAAATCAACATTAAACTCTAATTTAATTAAAAAGAGATTCAAGCGCCTTTAAAAAAGCCGTTTAACTATATAAAATATTCAACTCATAACATTTGCACGTTGTTAAAATGAGAGTTTGGCCATTTTTATTCATTAATTCTCATTTAATTCAGTTAACTTATTTTGATGTTCGAATATTTTTTTGAATAAATGTTATACTTAACCTATTAATTAAGTTCCACGAGGAGGTTCTCATGAAAGAAACTTATTCTACAGAAATACCAGTTATTGACGTTTTCATTGCTGGTATCGAAAAACAACGTGAAAATTTAGATTATACAATGTCTGAATTAGCTGCATTAGTCGAAGCTAACAACATGCATGCTGTTGAAGACATTCGTCAGAAATTAGATCGACCAACTGCTGCCCTTTACTTTGGTAAAGGTAAAGCTGAAGAATTCAAGACTGAAAGTGAAGCACAAGGTGTGAAAATTTTAGTTGTAAACGACGAATTATCACCAACTCAAATTCGTAACCTTGAAGCTGCATCAGGTATGGAAGTTATGGATCGTACAGGCCTGATTTTAGCTATTTTTGCTTCAAGAGCACAATCACGCGAAGCAAAACTCCAAGTTCAAATGGCTCAACTTCAATATCAGTTACCTCGTTTAAGAGGGATGCAAGATAAACTAGATCAACAATCTGGTGGTGGACTCGCTAACCGTGGTGCTGGCGAAACGAAGATTGAATTAGATCGTCGTGTGATTGAAAATCGGATTAACCACATTAAAAAAGATCTTGCTGAAATGGACAAAGAAGAATCTACTAGACGTAAACAACGTGATAAATCTGGTATTCCGACTGTTGCATTAGTTGGTTATACTAATTCAGGTAAATCAACGACAATGAACGGCTTGCTTCGTCTAATCGGACAAGATGATGACAAACAAGTTTTTGAAAAGAATATGTTGTTTGCTACATTAGATACAAGTGTCCGTAATATTCAATTTGAAGATAAAAAACAAATTTTATTGAGCGATACTGTTGGTTTTGTCAGCAAATTGCCTCACCAATTAGTAAAAGCTTTCCGTACAACCTTGGCTGAAGCTGCACAAGCTGATTTACTTATCCAAGTGATTGACGTGGCTGATAAACATGCTGAGGAAATGATTCAAACAACTGAAGATACATTAAAAGCTATTGGCGTCGAAAACATTCCGATGATTTATGCCTATAATAAAGCTGATTTAGCAAATATTGATTATCCTACTTTCTCAGATGATAAATTCACTTATAGTGCGCGTGATGAAAAATCACTTAATCAATTAGTAGATATCATTAAAAAGAATGTCTTTAAAGATAACGAAATTATGACTGTTCTTATCCCATTTGATAAAGGTCAACTTGTTGATTTAATCAATGAAAAGGCAACTATCTTAGAAACAGATTATGAAGAATCAGGTACAAAATTAAAGATTGATGCAACAAAAACTATTGCAACCCAATTGCAAGATTACATCGTTTAAAATAATTCTATAAAAAGAGTGCGTGAATCGGTCTGAAATAGCCGATTCACGCACTCTTTTTTGTCGTCATAATCATATCTAGTTTATTGCATGATTCCCGCTGTTATGCTAAAATGCAACTATTCATTTTAGAAAAGGAGGATTCAATTTTGGAAAAAAAACCAGCAGTTGGACTTAACAGATCGTTAGGTCTATGGTCAGCATTATCAATCGTAATCGGAACTGTTATTGGTTCTGGTATCTTCTTTAAACAAGCTTCGGTACTTGACTACACCGGCTCTACTACAAATGCCCTGCTCGCATGGCTATGTGGTGGTATCATAACCTTAACCGCTGGACTAACTGTTGCTGAAATTGGATCTCAAATTCCAGAAACCGGTGGATTATATATCTACATGGAAAAAATTTACGGTAAAATTTGGGGTTTCTTAGCTGGTTGGATGCAAGTTATCGTGTATGGACCAGCTATGATTGCTGCGTTAGGCGCGTACCTTGCTATTTTAATAGTAGATTTCTTTAGTATTCCAGCTGGTTATTCTCATTTAATCGCATTAATTGCAGTCATTTCTATTGGCTTCCTAAATATGCTATCAAATCGTTATGGTGCTTCATTCCAGATTATTACAACTATTTGTAAATTATTCCCTATTGCTGCTATTATTATTTTTGGTTTATTTTTTGGCAATGCAAATGCACTTGGCCAATCTGTTGCAACTGTCAGTCACTCTACAAATAATTTTGGTGTTGGTATACTAGCTACTTTATTTGCTTATGATGGTTGGATTCTGATTGCTAATATGGGTGATGAAATTAAAAATCCTAAAAAGACATTACCTAGAGCTATTGTTTTAGGAATTTCAATTGTTCTTCTTATTTATATTCTTGTTTCGTTCAGTATTATGCGTGTCATGCCTGCTAGTCAAATCCATCAACTAGGCGAAAATGCAACACCACAATTTGCTAAGATTGCCTTTGGCCAACTTGGTGGAAAAATTATGAATATCGGTGTCATTATTTCTATTCTTGGTTGTATGAACGGTAAAATCATGACATTCCCTCGAATTATGTGGGCAATGGGTAAGAACAAACAATTACCTTTCCATAAAGAAATATCTTATTTACATCCAAAATCACATTCACCTGTTATTGCAACATGTGTGGCTTTAAGTATTGCAGCGATTATGATTTTATTTTTTGATGCTGATCGCTTATCTGAAATTTGTATTTTTACAGTTTATTGCTTTTATGTTATGACTTTCGTCGGCCTCTTTATCTTACGCCGTCGGAATAAAGGAACAGATTTAAAACGTGTTTTCTCAGTTCCATTGTTCCCCATAACACCTATTGTTGCTATCTTAGGTGCAGCCTTCGTTTTAGTTAGCGAAGTTCAATCAGATATTGTAGGTGTTTTAATTTCATTTACAATTGTTGCACTTGGTATCCCGGTTTATTTATACGAAACACATAAAAATAAAGATCTATAATAAAAAATGTGTAATGACAGCTATTGTCATTACACATTTTTATTTTTAATTCATCATTTTCCGGGAAAAGGATTATTCACAAAAAGTTGTGTATAAAATTTAATTTCTTGCAAAGTCTGAGCAATTTTATTTTTTGTATAATCTGTTAACTTAGCATCGTTATTTAGTTGTCCATCTTCATTAAATGTTTGATCAACTATTCCCAATAATGTTGGCGTAGGCAACGTGATAAATCCTAATCGATTCAAAATAGGTACTAATTCAGCTGTTGCAAATTGTGCACCGCGCATGTTATCTGAGTAGCCCACAATCTTAACTGGTTTACGTTGCCCTTCAAAAGCCAAATAATCGATTGCATTTTTCAAAACGGCTGGAATAGCATGATTATATTCAGGCGTTAAGATAATAAAGCCATCTGCCGCAGCTACATCCGCTATCCATCGTGCTTCATTTTCAGGTAGTTGTCGATTTTCATTTTGCATAGGTGCCAATTTTTCGTGGAAGAAGGTTAACTGATAGTCACTTAATTTTAGAAATG
Source organism: Dellaglioa sp. CoH-56-MRSF-12 (assembly GCF_056782075.1). The sequence continues at coordinate 282,353 of NZ_JBXAYD010000001.1, read as the reverse complement.
AAAATTCAACATTATCCTGATTTTTTGCTACTCCTTCAATATACTTAATGACCCTTTTACCAATAGAATTCTCTCTTGAACTCCCTAGAATAACAGCAATTTTCACCATGACATCATCTTCTTTCTAATTTATTTTTCAATCAAACAAACCGTCATTTTATGCCGATTCTACTAACTAATAAAAATGGTTGCTAAAATCTATATAGATTTCAACAACCATTTTTATTTTATTGTCTACGCTAAGCGTCTTTCTAAGTATCTTGAAACCAATGATAGTGCATAACAAACGACGAAGTACATCACTGCTAAAGCGACGAACATTGGAATAACATAATTAGTATTTTGACCGTATACTAATTGTGCATGATACAGTAACTCTGGTAAAACAATGATAGTAGCCAATGACGTATCTTTAATTAATGAGATAAATTGACTAACCAATGGTGGAATCATTTTCTTTAAAGCTTGTGGTAAGACAATCACACGCAGACCTTGCCAATAAGTTAGACCATTTGCGCGAGCACCTTCCATTTGTCCGGGTTCAACAGCTTGAATACCACTTCGAATGATTTCAGCTAACATTGCTGATTCGAAAACGGTCATCGCTAACGTTGCTGACCAGAAAATTGATAACCGAATACCAACATTTGCTAAGCCAAAATAAACGAAAAATAAGATTAAAAGTAATGGTAAATTTCGAATTAAATCAATTATAAAACCAACTATAGCAGATAAACGTTTTACTTTAATATATCGTGTTAGGCCTAGAATAGCGCCAATTATAAAACTGAAAATAATTGAAATAACTGAAACTTCGATTGTTACTAATAATCCTTGTAGTAAGTAGCGAATATTTTCCCAACTATATGCTGCAATAAAATCTGACATATTTTTCTAGACCCCCTTTAACTTAATTTCTTTTCTAAATGTCTCATGTAATAACTTAATGGCATCGTGATAATTAAATATAACACCCCAACGATAATGTACGTGTTGATTGTATCAAATGTTGTTGATGCGATAATATCACCTTGGTACATTAAATCAAATCCAGCAACGAAGGCTAAAACTGAAGAGTTTTTTACCAAATTAATGAACTGATTACCCAAAGGTGGAATCACATATTTAAATGCCTGGGGTAAAATAATATGAAACATCGATTGCATGAATGTTAACCCGTTTGAGCGAGCACCTTCCATTTGTCCAGGATCAACAGCTCTAATCCCAGCACGAACTGTTTCTGCAATAAAGGCAGATGTGTAAATCGTTAGTCCGATTGTTCCAGCTGTAAATCCGTTGATATTCGTAACGTACATAGGTACCACAACGTAGAAAAACATTGCAACAACCAATAACGGAATATTTCTAAATATTTCAATATAGATACGTGCAATAATTTTTAAAATTCGATATGGCATTTCTTCCAAAATTGCAAAGAACGAACCTATAATTAAACTAAAAAATAATGCGAGTACACTTGAACACAATGTATAGCCAAGTCCTGTTAATAAGGCTTGCCAATGTTCTGTAAAAATCGTAATCATTGTTGACTCGCCTCCTTCACACTAAATCCTGGAATATCGCCAAACCATTTGTTTAATAATTTTTCATACGAGCCATCGGCACGCATTTCAGCTAAAGCCTTATTAACTTCATTCTTAAATTCACCTTGGCCTTTATCAATCGCAATTCCGTAAGGTTCATGCGTAAAAGTACCACCAACAACAGCAAAATCAGAATTCTCTTTAACCATCCCATATAAAATACCATTATCAGTTGTTAAAGCATCACCTTGACCAGATTTTAGTGCGGTTAATGCTTGCGCATAATCATCTAGTTCCAGCACTTCTGCTTTAGGTGCATACTTCTTCATGTTAATAACTGAAGTTGAACCCTTAACACCTAAAACAACCATACCGTCTTTATTCAAATCTTTTACGGATTTAATTGAGCTTGTTCTTTTAACTAAAATAGCTTGTCCGGCAGCAAAATAAGAGTTAGAAAAATCAACTTGTTTTTCACGATCTTTAGAAATGGACATCGTCGCAATAATTGCATCAATATTTCCATTTTTCAAAAGTGGAATTCTTGTTTTACTTGTTACCTGAACAAAATTAGCTTTACCATCTTTACCTAAGATTTTTTTTGTCACTGCCTTAGCAATATCAATATCAAATCCTTGGATTTCACCGGTTTTGATGTTCATTAAACCAAATAACTTCGTATCTGCTTTAACACCCCAGTTAATTGTTTTTGTTTCTTTAGCTGTTGTTGCAATGTTGGCTTTACTTTGCGCTCCACAGCCTGCAATAACTAATACCATAGCTATACTCATAAACAATAAGCTAATTTTTCTTAATTGTTTCATATTTTAATCCCCACTCTCACAGTCTTGAGCTCCTTAATGTTTAATAATTTTACTCAAGAATTTTTTTGCACGTTCTTCTTTTGGATTGTCGAAAAATTCTACTGTTGTATCATCCTCAAGAATTTGACCATCAGCCATGAAAATAACACGATCGGCTACTTCACGAGCAAAGCCCATTTCATGAGTTACAACAATCATTGTGATCCCATCATTTTTAGCGATATCTTTCATAACTTTTAAAACATCGTCAATTGTTTCAGGATCTAATGCAGAAGTTGGTTCATCAAATAATAGCGCCTTAGGTTTCATAGCTAGACTACGGGCAATGGCAATTCTTTGCGATTGTCCACCTGATAACATTCTAGGATATGATTGTGCTTTATCATCAAGTCCAACTGTTTTTAATAAATCCATTGCGATTTTTTTATTTTCAGCTTCATCCCGTTTTAAAACTAAACGTGGTGCAAGCATAATATTTTCTAAAACAGTTTTGTTTTCGTACAAGTTAAAATGTTGAAATACCATCCCAACATTTTTTCTGATTTTATCAATATTCGTTTTCTTATCTGCTAAATCAAAATTATCAACTAATAGTTGCCCCTCGTTAACTTGCTCTAAACCATTGATAGTTCTGATTAATGTACTTTTTCCAGAACCAGATGGCCCGATAATAACGACGACTTCGCCTGCTTCAACTTTTAAATTGATATTCTTCAATGCGTGAAATTTATCGTAATATTTCTCCACATTTTTAAATTCGATCATTGCCATACTCTCAATCCCCTTCTCTTAACTCTTTTATTCTTTTTTGTGATACTTTAATTATACTACCAAATGGATGTTTAATTGCAGTCTTTTTTAAATGTACCATATAATCACAAAAAAAGTGATAGCAATGTAGTTATTTGCTATCACTTTTTTACTAATTTTCTTTTTCTTTATAGGCAATTTGAACTTTAACGTGAAATTTATGTGATTCTTCAATAACTGATGATCGACCAGCAACCTTCTGATTACCACCATAAATAGTTGCTGTTGCTAAGTAAATATCATATTGTTCTTTAGCCGTTTCAATATCAGATAAACCAACATGGGTTAGGCGACCAATCAATTGTTTATCAATCTGATTCATTCCAGCGTAAACATTCATTTTTTCGTCTTCTATTTTTAATTCAAAAAATGGAAAAGCAACGGGCTGTGCTAACTCTGACACTGGTTTTCCTGTTTTCTGAATTTCTTTTATAATAGCATCATCTGACAATCCATCATAATCAAAATCTGAATACTTAACTTGCTTCATTTGATCAGCAATTTTTTGAATACTTACTTTTTCGTTTCTATTTGTCCTAAGTGTCGCTGGCATCAGCATTTTAGAATCAAATAGGCCATTCGTTTGAACATAACCTGGTTGCATTCGGCGACGTTTATCTCCTTCAATTTCTTCCTTAGGCGGTCCGCCCAACAATTTTTCAATTTTCGGTGAAGGATCAAATTTAGTTGTTTTATTTGTAAAATAATGAATAACATTTAAAACAATAAAATATAATAAAACAAAAAAAGCAAGAATAAACAAACTACCTCTAACATAATAACCATTTATGAAATATCGTGATGCGATATACAATAAATACCAATTACCAAGAAAGCCTAAAACAGTATAAATTCTATTTTTTAATTTTAAATTAACATTAATAAACCCTAAATAATGGTTTGCTAAATCTAGTAAACTAAACATTTATTTACCTCCTAATCCTTAGTCTGTATTTGTCGTTTCTGCACTGGCTTTGGCTTTGTCAGTCGTTACCGTTTTAGTATTCTTCACGCTACTACTTGTGCTTGTTGCCGAGCTAGCTTTATCCGCATTTGTATCAGTATCTGTACTTGTATCAGTTGTGTCATCGGTACTTGTTTCCGCGCTCTTATCATCCGTTGTATTATCGGCACTTGTACTTGCTGATTTGTTTGATGTTTCATCGGCAGCACTTGAACTACTAGACTCATCTTTTGAACTTTCTGATGAAGAGGACGAATCAGAAGAACTCGTCTCAGAAGATGAACTTACTTCTTTGGAACTCGAATTATCGTCTACTTTAGGTTTAGTTTCCGACGGTGATGAAGCTACTGAAGAAACTGTTGCTCCTTCGTTTGTATTCGTTGTTTTGTTAACAACAACGTTAGTTGCGCCCAATGCAAGTACGATAGAAACAATTGCAAAAGGTGTTATAAATGGTGGCGTTCTATATGCCATTAACTCTCACTCCAATTTTGTACTTTTTCCATTAAACCATTTGTTATTGAAGTTTATTCGAAGATAAACTTAATTTTTCGATAATTTTTTTTGGCATTCATCACAAATCCCATGTAATTCAAATTTATGTTCTTCTATTTTGTAACCTGGTAACTGTTTTACAAAATAATCTAGCGGACAGCTATCAAGTTCAACCACCTTACTACAAGAAGTACAAATAAAATGATGGTGATGTTTGTGACTAAAATCACATTGATATTTTACACAGGCTCGTTCACCATTCATCCGTTGCTCAACAAGACCCATTTCTTTAAATTCTTTGATATTTCGATAAATTGTATTATGACTCATCCCTGGATATTTATTTCTCATATAGTCATCCACAACTGTAACGTCAACATAAGCTTCCTCATACTGACTTAAATACGTTAATAAACTTTTTCTTTGTTTCGTAATTTTATATTTATTTTCTTTTAGTATATGCAATGCATCATCAATTAATTCAGTCAAAAGGCTTATCTCCATTTCTAAATAATAATGGTTACTCTTTAAGAAGAATACCATATCAACTAAAAAAAGCAATCACTCTTAACCTAATGATTGAATTAACTGATCAATCTGTTTCTTTGCGTCAACTAAATCGTCATTAATAATGACATGTGCTATACCTTCAAGATCTGCTGGAAGTTTCATGTCTCGTTTTGCTTCACCAGAATCTAAGCGTAAACTTCGATTTCGAATCGTATCTCCCCGTTTAATTAACCGATCTTGTAATATCTGATTATCCGATACAGACAAATATAAGACAACTGTTTCTTTTGGTAATTCTTTTGAATACGTGATGGCACCTGCCGTATCGAGTACAATTGTCGCATTTTTTGCCTCTGACCAAGCAGCATCTATCGCTTCTCTTGATGAACCATAGTAATGGCGATCATACTCAACATGTTCTAAATAATGAAAATTAAAAAAAGTTTCATCGGATTCAAAATAATAATCGCGACCATTTTTTTCATTAACTCTTGGTTGCCTAGTTGTGTGAGTAATCACCTTTTTGGCATCAAATTGCTTGGTTAGATAGTCTCTAATCGTCGTTTTACCTGTTCCCGGAGCACCCGTGATCACGAATATTCGTTTTTGCATTAAATCATCCCTTTATCGTTTTTAGACTTCTTCATATTATTTAAAAAATTTTTGGTTAATATAAAACAAATGACTTGCATTCATTTTATGTACGTACTATACTAAGCTTCTACTAAAGAAAGTAGAATGCGCTTTCATGGTAGTAAGATATAGAAATACGGAGGATACACACTTATGAAATTTGGAACATTTAGTAAAAACTGGTATACGATTTCTTTAGACACTGAAAAACAAATCTTTATTGCTAGTTCAAAAAATAATCCAGCCATTTCAGGTTCTGGGGTAACAATCGAAACAGCCGTTTCCAACTTATCAACAGAAATGAAATATGTTCAATCTGGACAATTTGTATAGAGGGTAAATGTGAGCTCACGCACATCAACCCTTTTTTATTTGGACTTTTTTACCGATTAAACCTTACCATCAATCGCTTAATGGGTACGTATAATAAACTAACAATGATAATTGTCGAGATTGAATTAACAACAGTTGCAGGTAAACTTAAAAACGCCTGAACAGCGGCGACATTAAAACTAACACCTTTAATCATTGCTTCACCAATCGAAACTAAATATGATGTTCCTATTTTACCAATTCCTGCCGTTGCAGCAATAATGATAATCCAATATTTACCATGATAATTTTTTAATCCTTTCGTAACAACCGTAATTAGTAATGCAATAACCACTACTTCTAGTACAGTAAAATATGACGTATCTGCATAACCATTCAAAATATCAAATAATCCCAGACCAATCGCTCCTGCAATTGTGCCATAACTAAACCCTAAAAAAATCACGGCCAATGCTGCTAGTGAATTACCGAAATGAATAAATGGTTTTCCCACCATAGCTGGGATTGGTATTCTAAAAACTGAGATACCTATATAAATAATTGCCGCAAATAATCCCGCTAAAATAATGCTTCTTAATCTTTCATTTCTCATTTTATTTTTCCATTCTATCGTTAATATCGGGTAAAATACTCATAAAATTAACCCCTAACCTTTGATCAAGTCCTTCATTATCAGAATTACTCATCGCTTTCCATGTTACTTCTACTGCAAATTCCAATGCTTCCCTTAGTGAATGACCATTCATTAACTCACCCACTACGCAGCTTGCTAGCAAGTCTCCTGTCCCAAAATAATGATTCTCACGTTGTTCTTTTAATACCCAACCTGATTCGCCTTCTTTTGTTAGAAAAACAACACCAATTTGATTTTTCTGGTTTGTAACTCCTGTAATTATAACCGCTTTTAAATTTAATTTCTTTAATAAACGTGTTAGTAACTTTTTAATTTCTGCCTCGCTAGGATTTTCCTGATAATTACAGTCTGCCAATAAGTAAGCCTCTGTTAAATTGGGTAAAATTAAATCTGCTTGCGTTAAACATAACATGCTTAATTCTTCTACATAGTCGTTTGTCAGTCCTGAATATAACGTGCCGTGATCAGCCATAACTGGATCAATAACGGTGAGTGCTTTATCATCAGATAACCTATCTAGTAGAATCCCCATCATTTTAATACTTTCTGCCGTCCCTAGATAGCCCAAATATGCGCCCGTAAATTGAACTGGAATAGTTGCCCAGTGTTCTTCAAAAGCTTTTATAAATGGTGAGATGTCTACCTTCATTGGTACTCCAAATCCACCTGTATGACTACTTAATAACATTGTTGGCAATATTGTCGTCCGTTGTTGATAACTAGCTAAAACAGGAACCGCAATCCCTAATGAAACACCACCAACACTAGATAAATCTTGTGCAATCAATAATTGTTTCATTATTCCACCTTCTTCATTTGAAGTTATTTAATTCATTATAAAATGAATACGCCAGAATAGCGATATTTAGTAACCATTTAAAAATAAAAAACTGTTGAAAAATTAGCACTAGGCTAGTTCCTCAACAGTTCAACTATTTCTTCAATTCAATTTTATTTTGTCGACCAATCGCATGTTTTAACATAAACGGTGCTACGATAGTTGAAATAATAATTACCATGATAACTGCCGAATAGTATTCCGTCGACAACAAGTGTGCGGTATACCCAATTTGGACAATAATCAAAGCCATTTCGCCACGAGAAATCATCCCCGCACCGATTACATATGCACTATTTAAATCAAATCCAAGTAACCTAGCACCTAATCCACCACCTAGTAATTTTGTGAGGACGGCCAAAATCGTTAAAATAACGATAAACCAAATATTTTTCATAAATCCATCAAATGACATGCTTAATCCAATACTCGTGAAAAACATTGGAATAAAGACTGCATAACCAATTGGTTCAATATTGGCATCAATTTCTTTTTTATACGGTGTTTGTGCCACTGCAATTCCTGCAAAAAAGGCACCAACAACAGCACTTAACCCCACTAAGTCAGCTAAGTAGGCCATACCTAGACAGATAACCAGTGACATAATCGTAATCGATGAGCCAACTAATAATCGTTCACTTAATCTCATCAAGAAAGGCGCCACCCACTTGAATAGGATTAAAATACCAATGAAGTAAACAAATTCTAATAAGAAGCCAATCCAAATGTTAGCTTGTGCGCTATCACCGGTACTTGTAATATTACCAAATACACTAACTAATACACTTAAAATAACAACAGCTAAGATATCATCCACAACGGCCGCACCTAGGATTGTTGCACCTTCTTTTGAATCTAATCGTTTTAATTCTTTCAAGACTTCGACGGAAATACTAACTGACGTTGCCGCAAAGATAACACCTAAAAATAAAGCCGATTCAAATCCAAAATTATAAATTCGACCAAAGTAATAGACAACTAAGATAGGGAAGACAACACCTAAAGTCGCAACTGATAAGGCCGGTTTTAAATACTTTTTAAGTAGATCTAAATCACTTTCTAATCCCGCCATAAACATTAAAATAATCACACCAATTTCTGCGAACATCGCAAATAAATGATCTGAATGGACCCAATTCAACATTGCTGGTCCAAGTAAAACACCAACTAATAATTGCCCGATAACACTAGGAACACCAATTCGTGTGCTGACATGACCCGCAATTGATGTTGCCACTAATACTAAACAAATCGTTCCTAAAAATGCCATTATTTCTCCTCTCACTTGTCACTATCTATATTAACCATAACATACATTAAAAATAAAAAGCAGCAAATTCCCTCTCGGAATTCACTGCTTATGATTCACTTAATTAAATTAAGCTTCTTCACTGTTAAAAATATATTTTGCTGCGAATGCTGCAATAGCACCACCAACTAATGGTGCAAGAATAAATACCCAAAGTTGTGAAAGTGCATCGCCACCGGCATAAAGTGCAGGTCCAATACTACGAGCAGGGTTAACTGAAACCCCTGTAAGTGGTAAACCAACAAAGATAAGTACTGTTAATGTTAAACCAATCACAAAGCCAGCAATATTACTGTTACCAAATTTTTCACTCGTAACCATCAAAATAATAAAGATGAATAAGAATGCGAATAAGGCTTCAACGAAAAATGCCATACCACCAGGAATTGTTGCATAACTATTTGAACCAAAACCATCAGCAACTTTTGATGTATCTGTCATTGATGAAATAATCATCTTAACCACGCTAGATGCTACAATCGCACCTAAGATTTGACTAACCCAGTAAGCAACCATATCAGTCAATGACATGCGCTTGTTGATGTACATTGCTAATGAAACAGCAGGATTGATGTGTGCACCTGAAACAGGTCCAATAGCATAAACCATCAATGTAATAGCTAAACCAAATGCAAGTGCAATAACAAGTGGGCTACCGTTACCTAACGTAACTGCCCCTGTACCAAATAATACCAAGAAAAATGTGCCGATAAATTCAGCAATATAATTTTTATAATTCAATTTTAAATCCCCCTATATTAGTATCTCTTAATTATACACATAACCATAAACTCATTTCAATTATTTTTTTATTTTTAATTTTTGAATTAAAACCCATGCTGTAATTGGAACCGCTAGAATAACACCTATAATAGAAAATAAAATCATTATTAATTCTGCAACAAAAATTTTATCATTTATAATATCTGCGAATGTAGCATGCGTCTGTACTAATAAAATAAATAGCGCTAAAAAGCCACCAAAGAAACCAAAAAATAGTGTATTAAACGTTGTTCCAATAATATGTTTACCAATACTAATACCAGCTGCGTATAACTTTTTTAAATCAATTGTTGGTGTTTGTTCAATAATCTCATTTAAGCCAGCCGAAATTGCAATCGCACCTTCAGCAATTGCGCCTAAAGTACTAAAAATAGCTGTTGAAATCGCTATTTGCATAAAATTAGCGCCTACTAATAACGAAAATGCTTCTATTTCTTCACTATCTTCTGCACCAAAACCTTGAACTGCAGCAAAATGTTCAACTGGAATAATCAAAAGAACGAGAATAACCAGAACAATTAACGAAGCATAAAAAGCAGTTTCAGTAACTTGCACATTATCATCACCAAGAAAAATCGTAATAGCTAAAATAATAATGCCATTAATTAGGGTCACTGCTACCGGCGGAAATCCTCCCGTAATTAAAATAATCGTAAAAAATAACATGATAAAATTAAAAAATAAGCTTAAAAATGAACGAACACCATTCATTCCTCCAACAATGACCATTAAGACAAATAAAATGGCACTTAACCAACCAATTGTAATCATAATGTGTCATCCCCTTTGATTAATCGACTTGCAAAAAAACTTGCGACAGGTATCGCAATGACAATCCCAATACCGCTGATTAATGTTTGGACAACTCCTAAAGCCATGGTCCATGAAAAAGTATAGCCAATTGTATTGGTCGTTCTAAAGTACAAAACGGCAAGTGGGAAAATGTCAGCAATAAAAATTAAGAATAAGACGTTAATTAATGGTCCCATAATCGATTGTCCAACCTCACGTCCAGATTTAAAAAGTTCTTTCGATGAAATAGTTGGTTGTTCTTTTTTTAATTGAAATAGTGTTGCAACGATATCTGTCGATTCATCCATGACAGCCCCTAGAGAACCTAGTAGTGTGGCAGCAAGGAATAGTTCCTTTGGCGCTTGCGTTGCATAAGATAGAGCTTCGTAATGCATCCCTTGATCATTTGTCAGTTTTAAAATAATGACACTAATGATTAACGATAAACTAGTTCCCGTCAAAGTTGCCAATAACGTGACCAGCATCTGTCGATTAAAGCCAATTACCAAACTCAAGGTCAGTACTGCAAATATTAGAGCAATACCTGCGAAAATCCAAAAGAAGTTCGTAATATTAACGAATATTTCAAATTTAATGGCTAAAAAGAAAATAATCATATTTAAGACGATACTTAATACAGCAATCATGCCACTAAACTGCATAAATCCTACCAGCATACTAACGGCAATCCAAATTAATATGGCCACGACGACATCTCGTTTGAACCCATCAATAATACCAGTTAATCCACTTTTATGAGGATTAATCGTTACAAATACTTGATCATTTTTCTGGTATTTTTGATCATTTGCGCGAGATGAAGAATATGTATTTGGTAGTCTTATTTTTTGCCCTTTATACTTACCATTCATCACAGTTCCAAATAATTTTTGTTTAGTCTGTGTATCTTTATTTTCAAATTCATCTGTTACTTTTTCAGTTTTTTCATCCTTAACCTGTGTTATTTTAACAATCGTATCTGAATACAGTGCTTGATCAAATTTAACACCTATTACGAGTATGCCACCGATAATAATCGTTAGAATTAAAATAATGTTCTTCTGAAGTAACTTTTTCATGGGTTCACACCTCATTTATTATTAATACACTTCCACCAGTTTAACATTTTACAACAAAAAAAGTCCGACCAAAGGCCAGACTTTAATCTATCTTATTTTAACTTTATAAAGCTTTGAAACAGCTAACTATTATCTACTTAATAGACATGTCACGATAAAATAATGTCGTTCCATATGGGTTAATGTGTAATCCGGATGCATCTGGGTTCAATAAGTAGGCCATTGCACCTTGGAAAACAGGTACTGTATAAGCATCTTCTTCGACCAATTGCTTTTCAGCATCAATCAAGCTATTCCAACGTTTCGTTGGATTTGTTGCAAATTCATTTTTAGACTGATCGATATCTTTTAAATATTGTGCATTTTTGTAATCGGTATTTAAATGATAAGCGCCACCATCATTAATAAAGTTAATTGGATCAGCATAATCTGGTGTCCATGTCCCATAAACGATATCAAATTGGTAAGCCGTTGTTGCTGCTAATCGCGATTTAATTGGAATATTACGTGCGTTAATTTTTAATCCAGGTAAGTTACTCTCTAACTGCGCTTGCAAGTATTCAATCACTTGTTTAGCTTCTGGCGTATCAGAACCCAATATTTCAATTGTTAAGTCCTTCTTACCGATCTCTTTAAGTCCTTTTTCCCATTCTGCTTTAGCTTCTTTTTTATTAAAAGCAAGCAAGTCTCCTGCTTCTTTACGGTAATCTTCCCCATTAATCGGATTTGACACAAATTTAGCTGGGACGATTCCATTTAATGCAGATGAACCATCATTAAGAATTTTGCTAGCTAATAATTTTTTATTAAATCCTAGCGCAATTGCTTTACGAATATGTTTATTACCAGTTGCCTCACGCTTAGTATTAAAACCTAAATAACCAATCATTGGTGTTTTACGTGTTGCGAACCCTTTTTCATTCTTATATTGTTTAACATAATCATTTGCTAACATTGAGAAATCAATCTTCCCTGTTTGATATAACTTGCCAGCAGTTGCACCATCTTTAACAACTTGAACGTCAACTTTAGCTAACTTAACTGATTTAGCGTTCCAATAACTGGTATTTTTAACATATGACCATTTGTTATTAGTTCCTTCCCAATCAGTTAATTTATAAGGACCATTCACAATCATATGTTGTGAATCCGTTGCATATTGACTACCTTGTTTTTTAACGTAAGCTTCATTTTGAGGTACAAATGGTGCACCCGTTAATACTTCTGGTAAATAGCTAATTGGTTGTGCCAGAGTAACTTCTAATGTTGTTTTATTCAGCGCTTTAACACCTAACTTATCAACGGCCATCTTGCCATTTCGGATAGCAAACCCATTTTTAATAATATCAATTCGTTGTGAATTAGGTGATGCTGTTTTAGGATTTGCTAGTTTTTGCCAAGCGTAAACAAAGTCATTTGCTGTAACAGGAGTCCCATTTGACCAGTTCTCAGCTCTTAATTTATAGGTGTAAACTGTTTTTGCTTTGTTAACCGTCACACTTTTTGCTGCAGCTAACACTGGTTTATTTTTTTGATTATACGTATACAATCCTTCATAAACGTTTTGTATTGCTTCAACACTAAATGTATCACTGTATTTAGTAGAATCTAAAGTGCCTAATTGATCAGTTACAGCCACTTTTAATATGTTATCGTCTTTCGTCGCTGTTTTTGAACAAGCAGCTAGCACCCCTATAAACATGATACTTAAAACTACCGCAATTTTCCTTCTCACTTTAGACACTCTCCTTTTTTAGTTACCTTAATGTGATTAACTTTACCTAGTTACTTATTTTTTGTCAATAAAGACGTATCATTTCAACCAACTTTACATTTAAGCTATACTTAACCCAGTGTCTTACTCAATTCTGAAAGGAAGTTTTTGACTTATGAAAAATAATCAATTTGCTAACTATACACCTACTTTTGAGACACAAATAAAAGAACTTAAAGCTATTAATTTGTATATAGCCTCCGAAACCAATCCTACACATTTATTTGAACAATTACTCAATAAAATTCTCATCGACTATCAAACAATCGGTGCGAAACAACAAAAAATGATGTCCTTATTAGCGACAGAATCCATTTCTGTTTATGAATTTTTTACTACAAAAAAGGAATTAACACCTGTTATCTTTTATAATGTTGCATTACAGTTACTAGAATTTGAAGTCGATGTCGATTTCAAAATTGATGACCCATTTACGGCAATGGCTAAAATTCAGTTACCTTCTATTGAAATTATTGAATCCGTTAATGATTTTTGGTCCGCATGGTATCTCTTACTGACAACACATACCAAAAATGGCCAAGTCTTCACAGATACACTAGCAAATAAAGGGTACTTTGTTTCATTTTATAAAGATGCGAAACCTTTATTTTTCAATGGAAAAGCGCAACCTGTTTTTGATACAACTAAACTGATTCGTGAAGTCGTCTACGTTGAAGCCCCATTAGATACTGACCAAGATGGTCAACGTGATTTATTAAAAACAGAAATTTTAAGACCACTAGTTACATCCGGACTAAAAGTACCTATTCTTTATACAGCAAGTCCTTACAATCAAGGCACAAATGATGATTCTGAATTAATGCGCAACGTTGATATCCCGCTTACCGAAAAACCAGTTACTGAATTAACTGAATCTGATATCACCTATAACTATCAGAAATCCAACTTACCCGAACCACGATCAATCCTCTCAGAATCAACAGAAACTGAGCAAACCTTTAGCCGTGAATCTTCGTATACATTCAACGATTACATGCTAGCTAGAGGATTTGCAATCGTCTATGCAGCTGGTATTGGTACTCGAGAATCAGATGGTATTCGTACTTGTGGGAGTGTTGAAGAAACGGTATCAACCGTCGCCATTATTGAATGGCTAACGGGACATCGGCAAGCATTCACAAATAAACTCGATAATCGATCAATTAAAGCCACTTGGAGTAATGGTAACGTTGCTATGACTGGTAAATCTTACCTTGGTACGCTTGCTACTGCAGCTGCAACAACTGGTGTATCCGGCTTAAAAACAATCATTTCTGAAGCCGCTATTTCAAGTTGGTATGATTATTATCGTGAAAATGGACTAGTCGTCGCGCCTGAAGCTTGCCAAGGTGAAGATGCAGATGTTTTAGCTGCGCTTTGTTTAAGTCGCCAAAAAGATGCCGCCGACTACGCTAATATTCAAGACTACTTTGACAAAGTTATGAATCGATTATCTATAGGACAAGACCGTGCATCTGGTAATTACAATAAATTTTGGGATGAACGTAATTATTTAAACCAAACTAAAAATATCAAAGCAAATATTGTTATGGTCCATGGTTTAAATGATTGGAACGTCAAACCTCGCCAAGTTGAACAACTTTGGCAAGCATTACGTCCTTTACCTATTGTTAAAAAATTATTCTTACACCAAGGTAAACATATCTATATCAATAACTTTCGCTCATTAGATTTCACTGATATGATGAATTTATGGTTATCAAATCAACTTTATAATATCGAAAATGGTGCTGAGACACTTATTCCCAATGTCACCATACAAGATAACCTAGAAGCTGAAACGTGGCACACTTATGATGATTGGGCAGACCCGGATTCTCCTACCCAATCCTATCATTTCCAACAAAATAAATTAACACAATCAGTCACATCAGATGCTCACCAATTTGCTACTTTCAAAGATAACTTACCAACTGACCTTTTTAACAACTACGTCAGAGATAATCATCTTTGGAATCAAGCTTTAGTTTCAACTAAAGAAACAGAAATGGCTAAAAATAGAATCCAATTAATCTCAGAACCATTAACAGAACCGCTGTTTATTTCCGGTTCTGCTCACATAAAATTGTCTGTTGCAGCACTACAAACAAAAGGGCTCATTAGTTGCATGCTTATCGATTATGGTGAAGAAAATAGACTCACCCCCGTGCCATCCATTCTCAAACGAAAATCTTTAGATATGGGATTTCATTGGCGTGAAGATGATTTGGTTGAATTTACTAAAAATCCCACAAAAACTCCTTGGAAAATGATTTCCAAAGGTCATATCAATTTACAAAATAGGACAAATCGTTATCAAAATGATTCTGTCCTTCCAGGAACTTTCAACACAGTAGATTTTGATTTACAACCAACTGCCTATCACATTAAGGAAGGTCATCAGATTGAATTAATCATTTACGCAACAGATTTTGGGATGACTTTACGAAATAACGATTCAGATAGTTATACTATTAACTTAGCTAATTCGCGTCTTAAAATTCCTTATCAATCTGTTAGTACAGTATCATTATTCTAAATAAAAAAGAAAATCATCAAAAAAATTATTGATGATTTTCTTTTTTTATTTATCAATATCTACGTATTAAGTAATGAGACAATTCGCACACAAAAATAACTTTAATAAATCCAACAATCAAAAATGGTAAAATACCTATTAAAAATGCTTGTTGCATCGAGGTTTGTTGGTAAACCATTAACCAGATTGCTCCTAAAACTAATTGCACACTAGCACCTAATAAATTCCCCATGTACAACTGCCAACGACCATTACCATACCATTTTAAAAACAGCCCCGTTAAGATAATATAGGCTAAAAAACCAAATAAATAACCACCTGTTGGTCCAATTAAAGAAAAAAGTCCCGAATGAAATCCAGCAAAAACTGGGATTCCTATTAATCCTAATAGGAGATAAATGCCCACCGCTTTTAATCCTTCTTGAACCGGTCTCAAACTCGATAATAATCCGATAAAAATGGTTTGTAACGTTAACGGGATTGGCCCCAATGGAATGGTTAACTGGGATAAAACACCCAAAACGGCTGCTAACTCTGCTGCTATAATTAATTGTTTTAACTGTTTATTTTGTCCCATTTGTTAAGCCTTCCACATTCACCTTTGTAATTTCACCAGCCATATAAGTCGTTATTTGCCCATTTTTATCTCTCAATACCAACTGTCCATCATCTTTAATTGTTTCAACTGTACCAATAATTTCTTGATGACCACTTTTTAAAGTAACTGTCTGTCCAATAACTAGTGACCGTTTACGATAATCATTCATGAAGTCACCATTTTGGTAATTCTGATAGATTTGGATAAATTGATTGGTAATTTCAGCAATCAACTCATTCCGTGTGACATTATTCGATTCATCAATTAATGAACCCACTTTATCTTGTAACTCTGGAGATAATTTTTTAAGGTCTGTTTTAAAATCTAGCCCAATCCCTATAACTAAGCTTGTCACTTGCTGCGTTTCAAAATCTGTGACAGCCTCCGTTAAAATCCCGCAGACTTTTTTATTTTGATAATAAATATCATTCACCCACTTTATTTGTGGTTGAATTTTCAATTTATTTTCTAAAGCATAACTAACCGCCATGGCAGTTGCTGTCGTTAGCTGACCAACATCTTTGATAGGTTGATCAATTCTCAATAAATAACTGATATAAATCCCAGTCTCTTCTGGTGATTCAAATGTTCGACCAAATCGACCATATCCTGCTGTTTGACTATTGGCCACTATTAACAGTGGACCCTGTATATCGGGCTGGCTTGAACGCTCTTTCGCCAATACATTGGTAGATGTCACTTCATCAAATAATTCAATTTGCATCATGTCAGTTGTTAAATAAGATTGAATTAGTTGTGCGTTCAACTGATTACCATCATTTAGACTATATCCTTTTTGTGGAATCGTCTTAATGTCAAAACCCTGCTCTTGTAAACTCTTAATAGCCATCCAAATAGCAGTTCTCGAAACGCCAAGTTTTTCAGCCAATAGTTCTCCCGAAATAATAGTATCTTGTTGTCCAGCTAATATTTTTAGAATACTGTCTTTAGTTTTCATTTTACACCGTTAACCTTTTAATTTTATTAGTTAACATAACTTTAAGCTAACTCACTAAAATATGCAACTAACACTCTTAAAAAAATACCATCCTCACTTTCATTCTGGTAAATAATCATAAAAGTGCTATGATTAATCTATTCTTAAGAAATTAGGTGGATTAATATGGCATACGGAACGAAAATTATTACGTTAGATAATGGTTATCATCTCTGGACTCATACTGAAGGACAAGGTGATATCCAACTACTTTGTCTACATGGTGGGCCTGGTGGTACACATGAATATTACGAAAATTTTGCTGAAAAATTAGCACCTCTTGGCGTTCAGGTTTCAATGTATGACCAACTCGGTTCATGGTATTCTGATCAACCAGATTTTACTAAACAAGAAAATGTTGATAAATTTCTTAATATTGATTACTTCATTGATGAAGTTGAAGAAGTCCGTATTAAATTAGGTTTAGATAACTTCTACCTAATTGGTCAATCATGGGGTGGTGCTCTTGTTCAAGAATACGCCTTAAAATATGGTGACCATTTAAAAGGTGCTATTATCTCAAGTATGACTGATGATATTAACGAATATTTAGCAAACGTTAATGCTATTCGTGCTAAAGAATTGGATGCTGATGCGCTTGCCTACATGCAAGAATGTGAAAAAAATAACGATCTTGATAATGACCGTTACCAAGGTTATGTCGATATTTTAAATGACGGCTATGTTGATCGTAAAAAGCCAGCCCAAATTTCTCATTTAGTAAGCACAATGGCTGAACCCGTTTATAATTACTTCCAAGGTAACAATGAATTCGTTGTGACTGGTAAATTAAAAGACTGGTCTACTCGTGACCGCATTAAAAATATTACTGTCCCAACATTAATCACATTTGGCGAACATGAAACAATGCCTTTAGCAACAGCTAAAAGAATGTCAGAAACAATTCCACATGCTCGTCTTGAAACAACTCCTGAGGGTGGTCATCATCATATGATCGATAACGCTCCTGTTTACTTTGATCATTTAAGTACCTTCTTATCAGATGTTGAAAACGACAATTTTAAAGATTAAATTAAAAAATACCACCATTGATAACTACTATCAACGGTGGTATTTTTTTATCTCTTAATCGTGTAACATCATTGCATTAATTGCAACAACAATTGTACTTAACGACATCACAACTGCACCCACTAATGGACTTAAAATAAAGCCAATTGGTGCTAAAACGCCGGCAGCCAATGGTAATGCAATAATATTATAACCTGCACCCCACCAAAGATTTTGAATCATTTTCAATCTTGTGTTTCGACTTAATTTCAAAAATTTTATGATATCCATCGGATTACTTTTAACTAATATAACGTCTGCAGAGTCGACAGCAACATCCGTACCTGAACCAATTGCCATCCCTATTGTTGCACTTGCTAAACTAGGCGCATCATTAATACCGTCACCAACCATGATAACGTTATGTCCTTCGCCCTCTAACTGACTAACAATTTTAGCCTTATCTTCAGGCATTAAGTTAGCACGAACATCTACAATACCTAGTTTTGCACCAACTTTATCAGCAGCTTGTTGATTATCACCAGTTAACATAATCACTTTGATATTCATTTTTTCTAATTTTTCGACTAAACCAAATGATTCTGGTTTAATTTGATCCCCTTGAGCAACATACCCAATCACTTTTTCATTTTGAATTAAATAACTAATTGAATCTCCTTCGTTGTCAGAAGCCATTTCATCCGTTAATAACTGTTGTTTATTAACATAAGCTTCAGAAACAATTTTGAATGCATCATCGTTAATATGTCCTTCTAATCCAACACCATTAATTTGTTGTGTTTCACTTGCAGTTGGAATCTCAATTTTTAAATCTTCTGCTTTTTGAATGATTCCTTTACCCAAAGGATGTGTCGATCCACGTTCTAACGACGCCATCAATCCGATAATTTCTGATTCAGAAAACTGATCAGTAAATGTTTTATATCCGGTTACCACGAAATGACCTTCAGTTAAAGTTCCTGTTTTATCAACAAGTAATGTGTCAATTGTGTGTGCAACTTCTAGCGCATTTCTATTTTTGATTAATAAGCCATTTTTAGCTGATAAAGAAGTACTTCTCGCAACAACTAATGGAATGGCTAAACCTAAAGCATGTGGACAAGCAATCACTAGAACAGTTACAAGAATTGATAATGCCTGACTAAATGTCCCTGTAATTAACCATACAATGAATGCTAAAATACCAACAGTCATGGCAGCATAAAATAAATATCCCGCAACTTTATCAGCTAACGTTTCCGTATCTGATTTTTCTGACTGCGCTTTTGTGACTAATTTAACAACTTGAGCTAAGTAACCTGTTTCACCAGTTCCCGTTACAGTCATTTGGATTTCTCCATTACCATTAACTGATCCACCAACGACTTCATCATCTACTACTTTTTCAACTTGTTTCGATTCACCAGTTATCATAGCTTCATCGACGCTTGTTTTACCAGAAATAATTGTTCCATCAGCTGGAATCGTTTCATTTCCTTTAACTAACAGAATATCTCCAACATGAACATTTGTTAAATCAACATCTTCAATTTTTTTATTTTCTCTAACGATATGTGCTTGTTTAGGTAAGAGTTGTGCTAATTTTTGAACAGCATCTCCTGCTGACATAACAGCGTTCATTTCAATCCAATGACCTAACAACATAATGACAATTAACGTTGCTAACTCCCAGAAGAAATCCATAACATGATGACTTGGATCTACAAGATTATTCATCACAACAGCATATAAGCTATACAAGTATGCCACACTAATACCCATTGCGATTAAGGTCATCATTGCTGGCTTTTTATCTGCAAGCTCCATCTTTGCACTATCTAAAAATGTTTTACCGCCATAGAAAAATAATCCAGTACCAATAAGTGCTACAACCCAATCAGATCCAGGGAAAGTAAACTGTAAGGGTAAGTTAATCCCCATCATAGGTGTCATTAAAA
Source organism: Dellaglioa sp. CoH-56-MRSF-12 (assembly GCF_056782075.1). Next base: position 261,928 of record NZ_JBXAYD010000001.1, on the reverse strand, counting down.
CAATAGGAATTGCTAAAACTAAAGAAATCCAGAATTTCAATTTTAGATTTCCCATATGCATCATGTGCCCACCCATGTTCATTTGATCGTGGTCCATTCCTTCCATATCCATGTGATCCATACTCATGTGGTCCATATTTTTCATATCCTTATGATTCATATTCATGTGATCCATTTCTTTCATATCTTTGTGATCCATTTATACCGCCTCCATTAATTTATATTTTTAGTTTACACTTGTAAACTTAGATAGTCAAATAATTTATCTGTTACAAAAAAAATGTCAAAGAGATAAATATCCCTTTGACATTTTTATATAATCACATAAACATTTTAGTTAATTTACAATTCTATGCATCTTTACCAATTGTTTTACGACGGTTAACTTCTTTTTCAGCAAGTACATCGGAATCTTTAAATCCAAAGACCCAAGTACAACCAAATGCTACGATTATTGTAACAATTGATGCAATCCAAAAGTTAATTTCGTTACTCATTCCTCCACCAAACTTTAAAGGTGTAAAGAATGAAGGGAATCCGATTAATGAACCAGTAAATCCGTACATATTAACGTTTAATAGTCCGGCTACTAATCCACCAACTGCACCACCAATATTAGCTGCTAAGAAGACACGCCCATATTTTAAGGTAATCCCATAAATAGCTGGTTCTGTAATACCACTGAATGCTGCAATAACTGCACCACCAGATAATTCTTTAATGTTAGCCATTTTTGATTTAATCATAACTGCCATTACAGCAGCACCTTGAGCTACCATTGTAATTGAAACAATTGCATTTAAGTAGCTGTAGCCTTTTGAAGCAATATCGTTTGCGATTAAAGGAACAACTGCCCAATGTAAACCAAAGATAACTAAACATTGATATAATCCACCAATAACAAAACCTGCAATTGGGTAGTTTGCTGTTAAAATTGTGTTTAAAATAATAGAAATACCTGTACTAATTAACGTAATAATAGGTCCAACAATAATGATAATAGCGGCCGAAACGATCATAACTTCTAACAATGGTACAAAAATCATTCGTAAAACTTGTGGAATAACTTTTTTGAGTCCTTTTTCAACATAATGTGCTAACCATGCTCCAGCAATAATTGGGAAAATACTGTAAGTATAGTTAACCATATGAATTGGAATCCCAAATAAGTTAGTATTTAATGACATCCCCAAAAGTTGTCCAAACACTTTTGTTCCTGTTGCAATACCAAAAAGTGAAGGATATACCAAGACACCACCAACAATAGCCATAATAATTGGATCAGATTTTAACTTCTGTGCAGCTGTGAATCCAACAATAATAGGTAAGAAATAGAATGCTGAATCTCCCATGGCTGATAAGAAAATGTAAGTCTGTGATGTGGCTTCTGTCCAACGAAAATCGACAGCCATTTGAAGTAATCCTTTTAAAATACCACTAGCAGCCAATAATCCAATTACTGGCATCATAGAACCTGTGATAACACCAATCAAAGTATTAAATCCAGCATTCAATTTTCCACGGAATGTTGTTGGTTTTTCCTCAGCTGGTGCATCATCGGCAGCATCGACCTCGCCACCTGCGTATGATGTTCCTAATTGTGCAATAACTGCATCATAGACATCAGTAACAGCTGGTCCAATAACAACTTGATATTGTCCAACAGCATGACGAACATCAATTACACCTGTTAAATTTTTAATCACTTCATCGTCTGCTTTACTTTCATCAACTAAGTAAAATCGTAACCGCGTAATACAATGGATTAAACTCTTAATATTCTCTTTACCACCGACTTGTTTGATAATGTCTGTAGCTAATTGTGTGTAATCTTTTGCCATAACTATTCCTCCCCTTTTGCAGTACCAGATCCCACTTCCGTGCCACCTTCAAAAGGTTGTGGTTCCGATAATGTTAATTTGTCTAATTTATCTTGTGTATTTGTAATTACTACCATTAAAACATTGTCTAATTGTGCTTCAGAAACTTGTGTTAAATCCATAGTCCCAAGTAATTCACCACCATGAACACGAGCACCTTTTTTAATATTAATATCAAATGGTGCACCTTTTAAATCAACCGTATCAACACCCATGTGTAATAAAATTTCAAGTCCATTATCCATCGTGAATCCGATAGCATGTTTTGTTGATGCAACCAATGTTATAGTTCCAGATACTGGACTATAAATTTCCCCTGCGGTTGGTTTAAATCCGAAGCCATCACCCATTAATTTTTGAGCAAAAACAGAATCGCTCACATTTTCTAAATCAATTAACTCCCCAGTTGCTGGTGCGTAAAACTTATCATCATTTACCTTTTGTTTTCTTTTAAAAATCGACATTGTTCTCTCCCCCATTTTTTTTAATTTATTTAACTAGATTCGCTTACAGCGATTAAGCGTTTTCAAGTTATCCTTATAATAAACCTGTCTATACAGGATGTCAACGCTTTCTTTTCTTTTAAATTAACATTTATATATACTTGTATAGACTAGAATGTTTATGTTAAAATAACCTTATCATTGGAGGTGACTATTATGACGAACCAAAATAAACATTTAGGTATTTATCAAGATCTTGTCACTAAAATCACACATAATATTTACGCATCAGGAACATTCCTACCTAGTGAAATTCAATTGAGCCATTTATACGGTACTTCTCGCGAAACAATTCGAAAGGCTCTCCAAAATTTACTAACCAATGGCTATATTCAAAAAATTCGAGGCAAAGGATCGCTTGTTTTAGATATTCAACGATTCGCTTTTCCCGTCTCAGGTATTACTTCATATGAGGAACTGAATAAGTCTCTTCAAATGAATTCGGAAACACAAGTTAGACAGTTACTTGTCACAACTATTCCTATAGAGAGTTTTGCACCTAAGTCTGTTGTTGGCGATAAAGCGACATTTATTGAACGTCTACGACTTGTTAAAAATGAACCCAGTGTTATTGATCGTGACTACATACTTTCAGATATCGTACCTGAGATACCTTTAGCAGTTGCCCAAAATTCGCTTTATGATTATTTTGAAAATAAATTAGGCTTAGAAATCAGTTATGCTATTAAAAAAATTACAGTTGAACCAGCAGATACAACTATCCAAAAATTATTAAACATTCCAAAAACAGAATCTGTTGTTGTCATAAGAAGTGAAACCTATTTACAAGATAGTCGTTTATTTCAGATTACCGAAGCTATTCACCGCTCAGATCGTTTTAGTTTTGTTGATTTTGCACGACGGACGAAGAAAATATAACTAATAGGAGAATAACGATGACATTTGAAGATAAAATTATTTATCAAATTTACCCAAAATCATTTTATGATAGTAACAATGATGGCCTGGGCGATTTACAAGGGATTATCGCTAAAATACCTTATTTAAAACAACTCAATATTGATATGATTTGGTTTAATCCTTTTTTCATATCACCACAAAATGATAATGGCTATGATATCTCAGATTATTATCATATTGATCCTAAGTTTGGTACTATGGCTGATTTTGATGAACTTGTTACCAAGCTAAAATCTGTAGGCATCGATGTCATGATGGATATGGTTTTTAACCATACATCAACTGAACATGAATGGTTCCAAAAAGCGCTAAAAGGTGATCCAAAATATATGGCTTACTATTATATTCGTGGAGCAAAACCAGATAGCTCGCTTCCAACTAATTGGGATTCTAAATTTGGTGGTCCTGCATGGGAAGCTTTCGGAAATACGGGTAAGTACTACCTTCATCTCTACGACCCAACTCAAGCAGACTTAGATTGGCATAATCCAGCAGTTCGAAAAGAAATGGCCAAGATTGTTAATTTTTGGCGCAACAAAGGTGTTAAAGGTTTCCGATTCGACGTTATCAATGTCATCGGTAAAGATGTCAATTTACTTGATGCACCTTATGGTACTGATAGTAGACTTATGTATACAGATAAAAAAATAGTTCATCAATATCTACAAGAACTTAACGAATCTAGTTTTGGTCAAGACCCTGATGCTGTGACCGTTGGTGAAATGTCTTCTACTTCAATCGATAATTGTATTGAATACACGTTAGGCAAAAACAACGAGTTATCAATGGTCTTTACCTTCCACCATTTAAAAGTTGACTATACCCATGGAAATAAATGGACGACGATGCCTTTTGACTTTATGAGTTTAAAAAACATTCTAAATGATTGGCAATTAGGTATGACAGCTGGTCATGGTTGGAACGCTTTATTTTGGAATAATCATGATCAGCCTCGTGCTATTAATCGTTTTGGTGATCCCGTCCATTTTCGTGAAAAATCTGCCGAAATGCTAGCGACAACTATTCATTTATTACGTGGAACGCCTTTTATTTATATGGGAGAAGAAATTGGGATGAGCGATCCTCAATATCAGCATTTATCTGATTATAATGATATTGAAACCAAAAACATTTACCCAACATTATTAGCGAAAGGACTCAGTGAAACTGAAGCCTTAGACATTATTCAAGCAAAATCTCGTGATAATAGTCGTACTCCCATGCAATGGAATAACTCTGAGTATGCAGGGTTCTCAGCTGAAAAACCATGGTTGATGCCAATGAATCAGTCTATCGTCAACGTTCAAAATGAATTAGTACGCGGCGAAATATTTAATTACTATCAACAACTAATTAAATTACGTAAGACTCTGCCAATTGTCTCTGTTGGTGATTATCAACCTCTTTTAATGGACGATACTCAAGTTTTTGCTTACCAAAGAATACTAAAAAATCAACGTTTAATTGTTTTAAATAATTTCTATGGTACAACGACAACGATTACTTTACCTGCATTTACCGGGGAAATATCAACTGTCATCAATAATTATCCAACCGATATCAAATTAGAAACAGCTATGACGTTAGCTCCATATCAGTCAGTTGCCTTTTTGATTGACTAACTAAAATAAAGCAGCCTTGCAATTTTAAATTGTAAGGCTGCTTTATTTAGAACTTATTAAGATTAATCAAAGTAGATTTTAAAAGGACTAACTGGAATATGGTTTTCGTTCCATAAGCCGGCAGAAGTTACATTTGCATATGCATACTGTAAGCCAATTGATTCTTCTTCTAATCGAATCTTGATATCATTTGTACCTAAATCAATCACTGCAGGTTTTAAAACATCCCCTGGCATGATCCATTTTAAATCAATATCATTTGTTGTTTCAAGTTGTTCACAATTTGAAAAGTTAAGACGCATTTGTTTTACATCAGCTGAAATTTCAGATAATTGTGGACTTGTTTGCATTTCATCGAATTTACCAAAATTAGAATATAATTCGATTACACGATAACCTAATTGTCTTTTACTACTTGGATGAATCTCGTTAGCTGAATCTTCATCCATAGCTGTAACTAAGTAAACCCGATTTTCTGTTGCTGCAAACTTTTGTTGTGCATCGCGAATTTCAGCCCATGAATTAGCTATCTTATGATTATATTGTGGTAACTGAATAATATAAGTTGGTAATTTATTTTGTTTAAGCGTTTTGCGCCATTCACGGATTAATTTTTTCAAAAGTAACCCATAATGTTTTGTATCTATTCCTGCATCTCGTTCACCTTGATACCAAGTTAACAATTTAAATCGGTAAGGACCCACTTGTGATAACATCGTATCGTATAAATTATCGGATTCTTCTAAACTTGGAATTTTAGTATCAACATAAGCTGCTTTTAAAGTCTCGTTATTTATTAGTGTACTTTCTGATACCCAACTTGCAGCTGAAGTCCCATTTTTAGCACATAATACAAGGCCAATTGGTGTGTATTCATCATATTGACGAACCTTCTTAGCCATATAATAGCCTAATGCTGTAACGTTACCAATATTTTCTTCATCAACAATTTGCCATGGATTTTCTTCTGTTGATTGCTTTTCAGGTATATTGATAAAACGTAAATTCATCATTGGCATTGTTTTATTATGATCAAATTCATCATCTTTAGCCATTTTGAAGTTAGCATTTGATTGTCCAGCAATCAAGAATACATCTCCAAATTGTACGTCGCGTAAAATTATTTTATCTGTTCCTGATTTAACTAGAACGGTCACAATTGTAGGTGCTAAAAATGAGATACTTTCAATTAAAAAGTATCCTGTATCATCAGCAATTCCTGTTTCAATTGTATCTTCGCTACCGCCCATTGAAATCGTTACAGTTACTTCTTGATTGGGTTCTGCATAACCAAAAAAACGTGTTGTCTGATCTTGTTGCATAACCATATGATTAGTAAATAGTGGTGCTAATCGCAATGTTGTTGCCACTGTTAAACCCTTCTTTCTAGTCGCTGTCCATTAAGTATCCTTTACAATTATAACATAAGATAAGCCTCTATCGACTTTTTATCAAATGGATTAGTCAGCTACTTTGACTATTATTTAGTTGTTTGTCCTAGCTATTTTGAATAATAGTTGCTAGAATAAAGACAGTCAAAACAGTGTAAAATCGCCGGGTTTTACAAAAATAATAGTTATCACATCCAAGAGGCCATTTTTTAATGAAGGATGTTGGTACCTATTTTTTATTGTCCATTATTATAAGATTATAAAAAATAGGTACCGATAAGGAGCTCAAAATGAATAATCAAACGGTTTCTATCCGTCGTGAACTTTCAGGTTACGTCACACGGAACGTTTTAAGTACTTTAGGTTTATCTGTGTATCTTCTGGCAGATACATATTTCATTGCTAATGCGGTTGGAACAACTGGTTTAGCGGCTTTAAATATTGTATTACCCCTCTTTAATTTATTAAATGGCGTCGGGTTGTTACTCGGAATTGGTGGTGCAACTTTATTTTCTATTTTAAAGATTAAGGATCAAAAAGCGAGTCAAAAAATTTTCACACAGGTTTTAATTGTTGGGATTATTTTCGGCCTAGCTTTCTCAGTCTTAGGCTTTTTATTCATGAAACCTTTACTCTATTTTTTAGGTGCAAACGCAGGAACTTACAAATTAGCTGCTGAATACCTAACTTATATTTTGCTAGCTGCACCATTCTTTGCTTGTAATTATCTCGTTTTAAGTTTCATTCGAAACGATAATAATCCACATTTATCGATGGTTGCCATGTTAGTATCTAGTTTATTCAATATCATTTTTGATTATATTTTTATGTACCCATTACATCTTGGTATGGGTGGTGCTGCAATGGCAACTGCTGTTTCTCCAATTGTTGCTTTAGCTATATTAACCTTCCATCGTAAAAAGGAAGGACGTCTTTTAACGCTCCAACGAACGTCTATTCACTTTAAGACAATAAAAAAAGTTGTTCAATTCGGGTTCCCTGTCTTTCTAACTGAAATGAGTACAGGTGTCAGCATTTTTGCTTTCAACCTTGTCATTTTAAGTTTAGCGGGAAATACAGCTGTCGCAGCCTATGGAATTATCGCAAACATCGTCTTAGTCGCTTTATCACTTTTTAATGGTGTTGCCCAAGGAATTCAGCCTTTACTCAGTCGAGAATTTGGAATTCGGAATTGGCCAGAAGTTAAGCAAATATTACGTTTTGGGTTAATTGTTAGTTTTATTATTGGCACAATTTTATACCTTACATTGACCTTTGAAAAAGATCCTATTATTGCATTATTCAATAATAGTAACAACCAAGAGTTAATCCATTATGCTGAAATAGGCATTCCAATCTACTTCTTAAGCTTATTTGGATCATCCCTTAATGTTGTGTTTAGCATGTTTTTCTCAGCGATTGGCGAACCCAAACATGCACTTATTCTAGCTATCTTGCGCGGTTATGTCTTACTACTAGGCTTATTATTTATTTTTGCCCACTTCTTCAACTTAACTGGTGTTTGGGTTGCTTTACCCGTCACAGAATTAATCATTGTCGTCATCAGTACTGTATTCCTATTCAGTTTCTTTAATAAACAAATTAAAAAACAATAAAAAGAAGGTTTCTTATTTTATGAAAGTTAAACGTTTTGAAGCAATCACAATTCCCGTAACTGATGTCCAAAGAAGTTTACGTTTTTATCATGAAGTTTTTGATATGACTATGATTGAAAATAGTGAGTTACCTACTGTTCATTTTGGCCATCAAAAAATTATTTTTGAGCCATCAACTAATGTTATTCCAATGACACTTAGTTTCGTCGTTAGTGATTCAATGACCGCTATGGAAAATCACTTGAAAAATTATTTTGTGACTATTATCTCTGGCCCGATTGAAAAGCAAGATGTTAAAAATGCACAATCGATTACAATTTCAGATCCAGATCAGCATATAATCGAATTAATTAGTTATCAGAAATAGATTTACTAAGCTAACATCTAAGCGATGTTAGCTTTTTTACTACTATTAGGTTTTTAAATCTATATGCTTAGATTCTCTAAAATACTTTTCTTTATTCCCACAGCTAAACATGGTAATCTGAAAATGAGTTATATCAGAAAGGCGGTCCTACTATGCAACCTATTATTGATTTACAAGATATTTCACTAGAACTTAGTAACCAATCAATCTTGAACCACATCTCTTTTCAAGTAAACCCTGGAGACTTTTTAACAATCACCGGTCCATCTGGAAGCGGTAAAAGTACCGTTTTGAAATTAATCGCTGGTTTAATTTCAAGAACATCTGGTGATATTAAGTTCAATGAAAAATCAATTGACAGTTATGACCCAATCGAATATCGTCGGATTGTTTCTTATTGCTTCCAAACCCCCGTTTTATTCGGCGAAACCGTTAAAGACAATCTGGAGTTTCCTTATATCGTTCGTAAGCAAGACTTCGATGAATCTCGTGCCATTTCTGAATTAGAATCCGTAGGCTTACCCAGCAGTTATCTTCAGAAATCAATAAATGAACTATCTGGTGGCGAGAAGCAACGTGTTGCCTTAATTCGTAATTTAATCTTTTTACCCAAAATCTTACTGCTTGATGAAATCACAAGTGCTTTAGATTCAGAAAGTAAAAACATTATACACGCATTAATTAATCGTTTAAATGACTCAAATAAAATCACTATTATCGCTGTTACTCATGATGATAATGAAATAAAACTGGCTGATCAATTAATTAATATCGAGGCCGGAAAAATAACGGAGGTTAGACATGCATAATTTAGCCGTTAATAATCTTTCTCTCGTTTTCGCTTTTTCATTAGTACTTGTCTCACTAGGAATTGTATATAAAGAAAAATTAGGCCTAGCAAAAGATATTATTTATAGTGTCATTCGTGCAATTATCCAATTAGTCATCGTCGGATACATTTTAAAGTACGTCTTTAATATTAATAATATTATTCTAACTTTAGTTATGATGTTCATTGTTTTCTTTAACGCTGCGTATAGTGCACATAAAAAAAGCGCAGGAATTCCACATAGTTTTCGTATTTCGTTCATTGCCATTTTTTGTAGTACGTCCGTTACACTTGGCCTTTTACTACTAGCTGGAACGCTTAAATTTATTCCTTCACAAATTATTCCAATTACTGGTATGATTGCTAGTAATTCAATGGTTGCGATTGGTCTTTGTTACCGTAACCTTAACAGTAATTTCCGTGATCAACGCCAACAGATTTTAGAAAAACTAGCACTCGGTGCAGATCTCAAACAAGCAGCATACCCTATTATCCGTGAAAGTATCAAAACAGGGATGTCGCCTACTATTGATTCAGCTAAAACGGTTGGTATCGTTAGTTTACCTGGAATGATGTCTGGGTTAATCTTCGCCGGTGTTGATCCTGTCTTTGCGATTAAATACCAAATCATGGTCACTTTCATGTTACTTTCAGCAACAAGTATCTCATCAATTAGTGTTTGTTATCTTTCATATAAACAATTTTTTAATGATAAGAAGCAACTACGATAAATTAAATATCAATCAACTAAAATAGCCATATGTATAAGTTTTCCTTATACATATGGCTATTTCTTACTCTATAACTTGAAACTCACGGTCCTTCAATACATATTGCGTATCACACATTTTAGCAACATCTGGTTCATGCGTTACAATGATGACACATTTATCTTGTGATTTAGCTAAATCTTGAAGTAATTCAATAATTTCTTTCGTATTAACTTCATCCAAATTACCGGTCGGTTCATCAGCTACGACTAATCGTGCGTCACAACACATCGTTCTGACAACAGCGACTCGCTGTTGTTGCCCACCAGAAAGATGTTGAACGTTCTTCTTAGCCATATCCTCATCAATACCAACTTTTTTCAACATATCAAAGGCATATTGTTTATCACCAGCATGTGTTGCTCCGGTAATGTCCATCGCAGTCATTAAGTTTTCCAACGCTGACATATAAGTAAATAAATTATAGGATTGGAAGATAATCGAGACATCTTTATTTCGATAATGAGTTAATCCGATTTTATTGATTGCCTCACCTTCATATATAATTTCTCCAGATTTTGGTTTATCTAAACCAGCAATTAGTGAGAGAAATGTTGTTTTTCCTGAGCCACTACTACCGACAATTGCATATGATTTACTTCTTTCAAAAGTTAAATTAACCTTTTCAAATAAGGGGTTATCCTTATTTTCATACCAATACGCGACATCTTTAATTTCAATCATTTAATCACTCCTTTCTATTATTTATGAAATCAGAATTTTCTTGGGTTCAAGTCGTAAAATACCTAACGATGCTAACATAATCGAGATAAAGATAATTGCCAGACCCATACCACCTAATTCTGCCAAATCTTTGATACTTACAGTTGTGCTTAGATTCTTTAATTTCTCAGATTTAGTTGTCGCTGACTGCCCTGGTATACCACTTGGATCTGTTCCACCAAATTGTCCACCTTTAGTACCACTTGGCGCACCGCCTCCACCTTGCATATCATTTGAAGTTGTAGCTGTTGTAGATGTCGTTGTTTGTTGGCTTATCAATTGATCACCTACTGCATTACCAACGAATTTCCCACCAATTCCGGCAACAACTAATGACACGAGTAGAACCATAAACATTTCAACAAAGAATTGTGCAATAACTTTCCAACGTTTTTCACCTAATGATAGGAGGACACCAATTTCATAGCGACGTTCTCTAATCATTAAAATAACAATTAAGGCAAGAATGATAGTTCCTGCAACTGCGACTAATAGAACAATTTTTTGGGCAAAACTCTTAACATTATTCAATGGTGTCAGCATTGATTGATAAGTACTATCGTTTGTTGACATTGAAAATTTAGATGTGTTAATTAATTTCTTAGCTGCTTTTGTGAAAGTTTCTGACTTGGCTGGATCACTTAATGTATACACAACTGAATCGGCCGTATCTTTATACTTACTACCTTTTAAAGTATTCGCAAATGTGTAAGCTGTATAAATAGTATTTGATGGATCAGTAGCTCCTGGCCCACCCATACTTGTAGAACTAGTTGAACTAGCTTTATAAATACCGACAACTTCAACTTTATACTTCGTACCACCAGTTGATTTCATTGTAATTGTATTGCCCACAGAAATATGGTTAGTAGAAGCAAGTTCTGATTCAATCACAACGTTTTTAGTATTTAAATCACTCGAATTTAAACCACGACCTTTTGTAATTTTGGCACCACTAGTATTTAGTGCACTAGCCGTTGAACTTACACCGGAAATAGAAATATCACCCGTTGTTGCAGAAGTTGCCATTTTCTTGCCGCCCATCCCACCACTTTGACTTGAGGTCGATGTTGTTTTAATGGCATCAAATGAAGAAGCATTAGCTGTAGTTGAAGTGGTGATACTGTAACTCTTCACATTGCTTAATGCACCAACTTTTTTAGCTGTTGCGACTGTTACCCCAGCTAAGTTTAATGATGGTTTAGTGGTTTTTGAGCTTGAAGTTTTCATCTCGCTAAAAGCTTTATCTCGATTAGCTGATAATGTCACCGTTGCACCCGCACTCTTCTTCGCATCATTTGCCGCAGTTGTTGCTGCATTTTGAATAATTAATCCTGCTAAAACGAATAACATAATAGCTGACATAACTAATACAAGTAAAAAAGATCGTCCTTTTTTTGCTTTAAGATTTAATAAAGCACGTTTAAAAAAATTCATATTTATTACCTCCATATTCTCTTAAATTATTTGATAAGAATAAGCATAGCTAATAATTATGAATTATTTTTGAATATTATCAGAACATTTTCGTTTGTTATACAAAAAAAAGTTTTATTATGAATAATAATTCATAATAAAACCGTTTTCTTTATTTAATCTATTAGACTTTTCCAATCTCTCGACCAGATTAATCCTAAACATTTTTCACCTGTGTGAACACCGACAAGTGGTCCAATATAACCCGATTCAAATTTCATTTTAGGAAAACTAGTTCTCAAGTCTTGTCCCCATTCAGCTTGAAGTTCCGGATTATTCGCATCAATTAAATTAATTTGAACTGGATAATCAAGTGAACGTGTTGCTTCTGAGAATTGAGCTTTAATTTCAGAATAGGCATTTTTCATTTTGCGTTCTTTACCAATAGCAACGATTTTACCTTCTTTATCAAAAGTTAAAATCGGTTTAATTTTCAATATGTTTCCAACAAAACCTGAATGATTTGATAAACGACCGGTCCTCATTAAATGATTTAAATCATCAACAACAAAAAGAACCCGTGTTGTTTCTCTTAATTCGGCTAACTTTTCAAGTATTTCCATAACGTTTTTATCTTTATTAGCTAATGTGGCAGCCAATTGAACCATGTTACCCATCCCCGCGCAATCAATTTTCGAATCAAAAACATGCACATTGATGGCCGAAACAGATGATGCGAAAGCTTCAAGATTACCAACTAATCCACTAATACCTGATGATAAATGGATACAAATAACATCTGTATAGCCTTCAGCAGCAAGTGCCTTAAATTTTTCTTCCATTTCACCCATCGATACCTGGGAAGTTGTTGGTAAAACATCTTCTGTTTTTAATAATTGATAAAATTGAGTTGCCGTTAAATCGGCATTTTCATGATAGACATGATTTCCAAATAATACTGGGTTATTTACTACTTTAATATCTAATTGTTCAACAATCTCATCTGTAAGATAAGCTGAACTATCCGTTAATACAGCAATTTTCATTATTTCACATCCCTATTTTTACTATCCTATCACACATTATGCTCGAATACTTTAATTTAACTAACCATTTGGCGACCAATAACTAATCCTAACAGTGTCATCAAGCCACCAACAATATAACTAGCTAATAAATAAATCATGAATAACGATATTTTTTGGCTTTTAATTAATTTAACCAATTCAAAGTTATACGTTGAAAAGGTTGTAAAACCACCCATTGTTCCAGTACCAAGTAAGACTAACATCGGACTAGATAAATTAATTCCTGTTAAAAGACCTAAAATAAAACTACCTATCAGATTAATTAATAACGTTCCAACTGGAAATTGATCAGTTAGATATCGATTACTTAAATTTGTTATCCCATATCTTAACATAGCACCGATTGCAGCGCCAATCCCAACTAATAGTGTCATCATGAACGTTCACTCTCCATTCGCCAATCTCCAATCCGATTGCCTAATGAATAACCAAGTAATGTCATGGAAAGTCCACCTATAATCGTTACTAACACATAGATGAGTGCATAGCCCCATTGTTGCGTCTCTATTAACTTTACAGCTTCCAAACTATATGTTGAAAACGTTGTAAAAGCACCTATAAAACCTGTTTTTATCCCCAAAGTTAACCAATCTGGGACTTTTTCGGTTGTTTCAATATACTGAACTAAGAACGCCAAAATAAAGCACCCTACGACATTAATCATTAATGTCCCCAGTGGGAATCCATTTGGTTGAATAATCGTTAAACCAAGTAAGTACCGACTTATTCCACCAAAAAAAGCAAACAATGCAACAATTATATAATTCATTTTATGACCTTCTTATCAATTTTACATTTACTACTTCATTTTACCGAATTATCTAGTTAATACCAAATTAAAATGGACCACTAGAAATTATCTAGTGATCCATTTAGGCTAATCTTGGCTTAGTTTAAATTGACTCCATGGTTTCAAAAAATCGAGTAAGAATAATTCATCATCTATAATATGCCCAACAATATTTACACGACCATCATTTTTCATTTCTTTTAAAGCAATTTGTGTTTCACCTTTATATTGTCCATAACCTTCATTATCAATTAAGACGTCACCACGCTTAATTAATTTTGTATTATGTGCAGGAAATTCTTTATCTTTATACACAACCCGTGTCATTGTCGAACGTAAAAGATACGCTGAACGATCTCCGCGGTAACTATGAATATTATCAAATAATACTACTTTTTCAACCTCAGTAATATCATCTGCCGTTTCAATTTTAATCGTCGGATAATTGGCGTTGAATGCTTCTGATGCTGCTTTTAATTCATTTTCTGAAGCGTACGCGTTTGCGATAATCACATCATCAATTAAATCTGTCATCACCATATGTTTAACTTGTGTGGCAATATCTAAATGTCGATGATCCTCTAATGTACATAGTCCATCAGCAGTTGGCCAAGGTCCAAAAGTAGCTGACTTAGCATTAACAAAAGCTGCCGTATTTAAATTGTATTTTTTAAATTTCTCACTGCAAGCTACAAAAAAGTTATACTCTAATCCTGTGTATTCATGTGGATAAAAATTATGTGAACCTAATAAGTTCTCTCTTTTTGGTGAATAACTCATAATGTTATCCACATAGTTAGTCCCAGAACTCATATTTATTTCTATTTTTAAGTCATATGGATTGCGTGTCATTGCTGCTTCTTCTGCACCTGTAAATCCTAAATCTAATCGAACACCATATGCACCCATATCGTCAAAGAATTTTAAATCTTGATAACTAATATTTAGTTGTTCAAATAAATCAGGATTGATATCAACCATTACTTCCATACCAAGTTTATTTGCGTAAGCAACTGTCTTTTTAAATTCTGATAATACCTTATCTTTACCATCTGTCACTTGGAGTAAACTCGTAAAGACTCTTTTATACCCGTATTTACATGCCAAATCTAAATATGCTGTATCATCATTATAATTTGATCGTTCTGGATAAATTGAAATACCTAATTTTCCCATTATTATTCCTCCTAAATATTATTAAGGTCTATACCAATATTATAAAGGACATATAATGTAATTGAAAGCGCATTCCAAAAAAACTTTTGATTATTTTTAAATTTTTTCTTAATGTTAAGGTTATTTTAAGGTTCATGTTGTATATTGAACTTATCCCAAAACAACATAAATAACTAACCTTTATACTTTTTCATTTCTCCTCCAAAGTAATGAGAGAGAGAGCTAATTTATTAGCTCTACAACTTACTCCCTAGAGACTGCCTTCCCAGCAGTCTCTTTTTTGTTTCTAAATATTAAGAATCGTGCTAATATTTTAATCACGAAGGAGGTCTTAAGGATGCAAACCATTTATACGCTAATAACATTGATTTTTCTTAGTGTTATACCACTTCTTGTAGCTGCTTTTTTACTAACAGCTGTGAACAGTAATACAAAAAAACAATTATCATTAAATCAACAATTATACTTGGGTTCATTGGGTATTATTATCCATGAAGCAAGTCATGCTATAATGGCTTTTTTATTTGGATTTCACGCCATTGAAGTTAAATTAATTAAACGTCCACATCCCGAAATTGGTGATAACTCACTTGGATTCGTTCGTTATAGCTCACCTAAAAATATGCGTGGTAAAATTGGACAAGCAATGGCCGGTATTGCGCCCATCATTGGCTGTTCAATCGTAATTATTGGCCTTTTTATTCTACTGCTACCTCACTCTTTTAATCTACTATCAACAATGCTAGTTAACCAAGCATTTAATACTCAATCGTTATTTAACCTATTCACCTCGTTATTTCAATCTTGGTCATTAAGACTTATCCTGTGGTTGTTAATCACAACATCTATTACAATTGGTGGTTTTGATTTAAGCTCAGCAGATAGAAAAGGATTTGGTCTTGGATTCAGTTTATTAGCACTTTTAATCATTATCTTTTATTATTTCTTAACTCTATTTAATCACCAGACTTTAATGATGACTCTACTATCAAAATTTGCCTTATCTATTGGTCTAATTACTATTTTGATGCTGTTTTTATTACTTATTACAAATTGGCTGGTTAAAATCATCAAAAATAAATAAGACTATCTCATATTGAAATGGTCTTATTTATTAGTTGTATCGACTTATTTATTTCCACCACAATTTAACTAATGCTTGTGTACCGTCATTACCTAATCCATCTTCATCAACTAATTTTTCATATAGTACTTTAGCTTCTTTTGTTGCGGGTAGATTAATATTCATTTTTTCTGCTTCGTCTAATGCAATACGCAAATCTTTAAGAAAATGTTTTGCAAAGAATCCTGGTGTATAGTCATCACTTAAAACTCGGGGCGCATAATTGTCTAAACTCCAATTTGCTGCACTTCCCCCGCCAACTGTTTTAATGACACTTTCCAAGTCTAAGTTTGCTGCCTTAGCGTAAACTAACAGCTCAGTCATTCCGGTCATTGTTCCAGCAATCATAATTTGATTAGCCATTTTTACATGTTGGCCTGATCCATAACCACCAAACAAGGCAATTGTTGTTCCCATCTTTTCAAAAATAGGTTTCACTTGTTCATATACATCACTGTGTCCACCAACCATAATTGTTAGCTTCGCATTCTTTGCACCAATATCACCACCAGAAACAGGTGCATCTAACGCAAACAACTCATGAGTTTCCGCGTAATCACCAATTTTTTTCGCTAGTGTTGGTGTACTTGTTGTCATATCAACTACAATTGCGCCTTTTTTAGCACCAGCAAAAATACCATTTTCTTCAAAATATATTGCTTCTACATCTGCAGGAAAACCAACCATCGAGAAGATAATATCACTTTTAGCCGCAACCAATTGTGGCGAATCAGCCCATATTGCCCCTTGGCTAACTAAGTCATCTGTCTTTGATTTGGTTCGATTAAACACGGTTACTTCATAGTTCGCTTTCAATAAATAACTAACAATTGCTGAGCCCATAACGCCCGTTCCAATAAACCCAATTTTTTTCATAATAATCTCCTTTTATAATTTTCTTTAGTATGCACCTTTAAGGTTACGACTGCCATTAATAATAGTTAAGCCTAAAATAAAATCCCACTACAAAATTTGTAGTGGGATTTTATTTATACTGCTTTATTTTGAGCAACTTTTTCACTTAAATACTTTGAAAATTTACTCTTATCATGATAACCAACAACTTTTTCAATTGCTTTGCCATCTTTAAATAATAGAAAACTCGGAATACTCATGACATCATATTCCAATGCTGTTTCTTTATTTTCATCAATATTCAACTTTACAAATTGCATATCATCTTTGAATTCTTGTTCTAATTCATCAATAACAGGTTCCATCATACGACATGGACCACACCAAGGAGCCCATAAATCAACAATTGTTAATCCGGAATCTGTATGTTCCGCGAGCGTTTTATCTGTTACTTTTGTGACCATTTTATCGCCTTCGTTTCGTTATTTTTTATTCTGAATATTATACATATGAATTAAAGTCGTTAATATAATAGCCCCAAAAACAATTCCAGCAAAAAGTACTGCTGAAACTTCGATACCAATTTGAGGGATAGAAAGGAATAACTTCACCGCAATTAATGCGATTAGCAAGTAAGCCATTGATTCTAACTCCGGAACAACCTTCATCAACTTCATAATCAATGTCGCAATCCCACGCATGGCTAAAATTCCAAACATCCCACCGATTAAAACAATGACTGGATTTGTCGAAATTGCTAACGATGCTAAGACAGAATCAATTGAAAAAACAATATCCATCATCTCAATTGAAATAACAACTGACCAAAACAATGAGAATGGACCTTTTCGTCCATTACTTTTTTTCTCTGATTTAGGTTTTGGCGTTTTAATTTTTGAAAAGAAATAATGGGCTGATAGGTAAATAAGATACCCAGCGCCAATTACTTTAATTTCCCAGAAATCAATTAAAAATGTTCCAATTCCAATAATGATGAACCGGAAAATATATGCACCCCATAATCCGTAAAATAATGCTTTTTCTTGTTCTTTTTTACTTGGTAATTTTTGTGTTTGTGCAGCTAATACAATTGCGTTATCCACTGATAATAAGCATTCGATTACTGCTAATGATAGGATAATTATCCAATCACTACTTGATTCGACAACTGTTTTCCAATTGTTTAGATCAAAAAATGGTCCATATAAGTTTGCTAACATTTAATTCTCATACTTTCTTTCAATAATTTTTATAAATAACTGTAAATGATTATTATACAGCAATTACCAGATTATGCCATAACATATGAACAACAGTAACTGCCAGCTACATTTCTCGAATAGCAATCAATAATGACAGTTATGACACTTTATCTCGATTCATTAAAACAACATGTTGGTCTTGCTCATTTAACCGATCAACATGTTTTTCGCCCCAAACACACAATTTATTTAATATAGTACTCAAAGACTCACCATATTCAGTCAATTGATAATCTACTTTTGGTGGTACCTGTTCATAGATATGTCTAGAGATAATCCCATCGGCTTCCAATTCACGTAATTGTTGCGTTAACATTTTTTGGGTTATTTTCGGAATTGCACGTTTCAGCTCACTAGTTCTTCTTTTTCCACCACGTAAATGGCATAAAATAATTGTTTTCCATTTTCCGCCAATGACTTCTAAAGTCGCTTCAACACCAATATTATATGTTTTATCTTCCATTCTTCCTCCTATAGGCACTAAAAAGTTCCTATAGCACTTTTTAGTACGTTATTGTCTTATTGTTGCGTACACGTATAATCATAAATTGTAGCATTATTCCAACAAAAATCAAGGAGGCTTTACAAACTTATGGAAAAACCAAAAATATCACCATCCCTAACACTCTTAGCATTGGCTATTAGTGCTTTCGCAATCGGATCAACAGAATTTATTAGCGTTGGGCTCATCCCCTTATTAGTCAAAGATTTTGGTATTTCATTAAGTCAGGCAGGACTTAGCGTTTCATTATATGCATTCGGTGTCACAATAGGTGCACCCGTTCTAACTATTTTAACTGGCCAATTTGATCGAAAAAAATTACTCTTAAGTATCATGGCGTTATTTATCGTTGGTAATTTAGTTGCAGCATTTGCACCAACTTTTTCAATTTTATTAATTGGTCGAATTATTTCTGCATTGTCTCACGGTATATTCATGACAATCGCTTCCGTTATTGCGGCTGATGTTGTTGAACCTTCAAAACGTGCTAGTGCTATTTCAGTCATGTTTACTGGTTTAACCGTTGCAACTGTAACCGGTGTTCCTTTAGGTACATTTATTGGTCAACATACTAGTTGGCATGGATCATTTATTTTTATTAGTATCATTGGACTAATTGGTTTAATCGCCAACTTTTTCCTCGTACCAAATGGTTTACCAATTCCTGGAAAATCTGATGCGCATGGTTTTATCCGTGTCCTTAAGAACAAATATCTATTGATTACGTTATCATTAACCGCCTTAGGTTACGGTGGGACATTCGTTGTTTATACGTATATTACGCCACTCTTAGAAACTTCAATGGGTTACAGTGAAAGTGCTGTTGTTATCATTTTAATCGTCTACGGATTGATGGTTGCCCTTGGAAATACGATTGGCGGCCGTTTAGCAAACCATAATCCGCTCCAAGCATTATTAAAAATGTTTATCGGACTTGCAGTCGTCTTATTTATCCTTTTCTTTACTGCTAAAATGTCAATTCTAGGTTTATTAACCGTTATGGCCTTAGGACTATTCGCCTTTATGAATGTTCCAGGATTACAACTATACGTTGTTCAATTAGCTGAAAAATATACCCCTAAAGATATTACTTTAGCATCGTCGCTAAATATTTCTGCTTTCAATATTGGCATTACGTTAGGCTCTTTAATTGGTGGACAAGTTGTTTCTAATCTCGGATTAGGTATGACGCCACTTTTTGGGACAGTCATGGTTTTAATCGCCATCTTCATGACAATGTACTTAATTACACTCAATAAGAATGAGAAATAACAAAAAAACGGGTCACAACGAATATAAAATTCATTGTGACCCGTTTTTATTAGGCTCTCTTTGCACGTAACCCGATTCCCGTCCAACCACTAATGATTGAAAAGACAGGCGATAGTAAGCTAAAGAACGCAAATGGTAAGTAGTCTAGCGTTGGAACTCCCAACGTGCTTGCTGCAAACGCACCAGCTACACCCCAAGGGATTAAGTAATTAATCACTGTTCCGCCATCTTCAAGTGCACGACTTAAGGCTAAATTATCTAATTTTGATTTATCAAAAGCGGGTTTAAACGCTTTTCCAGGTAAAATAACTGATAAGTATTGTTCTCCAACAAATAAATTAACTCCAATTCCAGCAAAAATAGTTGCCGTAATTAATTTACCAGATGAATTTAAACGTTTAACTAAAGGTTCCATAACGACTTCAATAATATTGAAGTTCATTAGTAAGCCGCCTAACGTTAAAGTTAAAATTATTAATGACACGGTTCCCATCATACTTGAAACGCCACCTCGTGTTAACAGCATATCCACATTTGCATCTCCAGTTTTAGAAACAAATCCTGACTGAATCAACGCCGCAACATCTTGTAAACTCGTAAATGGTTTTTGAATAAATAACATAACTAACGATACACCAATATTGATAAATAACGTTGGAATAGCTGGAATTTTTAACCAGGCACAGACAAACATTAAGATAATTGGTAATGCCGCCCAAGCTGTGATTGAAAAGTGACTAGATAAAATTGAAATCGTATGATTGATTTTATCCATATTTGCTGCCATACTACCACTTCCCAAAATGAAATATAAAATTAAAGATCCTACAAAAGCAGGAATTGTTGTCCACATCATATTTTTAATATGTTTAAATAAATCAGATTCTCCAATGGCAGCTGCTAAGTTCGTTGAATCTGATAAGGGAGACATTTTATCCCCAAAGATAGCACCTGAAATAATTGCTCCTGCCACTAGTGCAGGATTAACCCCCATCGTCATCCCCATACCGAATAGTGCGATACCCACAGTTGAAATTAAAGTGAAGGCACTCCCAATTGATAATCCGATAATAGCACAGACAATAAAAACGGAAGGCACAAAGAATTGAACACTAATCAGATTAAATCCCCAAATCATTAAGGTTGGAATAATTCCTGCCGCAATCCAAGTCGCAATCAATGAGCCAATCAAAATAAAAATAAAGATGGGAATTAACCCTGTACTCATTCCATCCTTGATACCCGCGTGAATCTCATCCCATGAAAAATGACGAATTCTAGCCCATAAAATTAACAACCCAATCACTAACATAACTGGTGTTTGAGGTGATAACCCAAACTTAATTACACCAAATCCCATAATAATCAACATTACTACTAAAACACTTGCTGCTTCTGTAAACGATAATTTATTTTTCATTAGTAAACACTCCTATTTTTTAGTCGATTCTAGTATTTATCATGAAAAGTTTGATATCGAAACTGACCCCAATTTATATTTTTCATTTTTAACACTCCTTTTCTGGACAAAAAAAGTCCCTGATACAATATTAAATATTGTATCAGGGACGACTCTAGCCGTGGTACCACCCAGTTTAATTGAGAACCCAAATTCTCACTCACTAGATGATAACGGTTCTAGATATTTATCCGATGTTTAAAATAACGTTAACGTATTTGGTTAATTTATCCTGATTGGTTCGCATCAACCACCAACTTTCTGACTCCCAGATAAATGACTACTTATGTGTTAACTTTTATTTATTAAGTTGAATGAATCTTAACATGCCTAAATATCCTTGTCAATAATGTACATCTTATAGTATTTCCTTTAGAACACGATCAACTGAGAAATAAAAGGCTTCTTCCCCAGCCACATCTTTAAAGCCAGATCGTTCAAACATTCTCATTACATTTGGTTGAACTGAAGAAAAAATCACTTCATGATTTTTAGTCTGAGCATCACTATAGAAATCCTGAATAACAGCCATTGCTGTATTATCAATTGATGGTACGCCTCGCAATGAAAAGATAACTAAATCTCGTTCATGAAGTGGCTGTAGTGCCTTATCTAATCGATCCGCAGACATGAAAAATAGTGGTCCAGTGATGTAGACAACTGCCCAATCATCTTTTAATCTATCTTGTGTTGTTTCGACTTTGCTTAAATCAACATCTTCAACAACAACATCTAAAATAGAACTCTTAGCCACAAAAATAACGATCCCGACTAAAACACCGGCCATAATCGCCGTACTCAAATCAAAAATAACGGTACTTATTAATGTTAAGAAAAATAGAATTAAAGCACTTTTAAATTTATTTTTAAAGAGATACTTGATAGCTGACCATTCGTTCATCCGCCATGAAGTCACAACTAACACGCCAGCTAATGCCGATAAAGGAATCTGTGACATGATTGGTGCCAATAAAAGCATTGAAACTAATAACGCAAGTGCATGGAAAACGCCTGTCAATCGCGTCTGTGCACCTGATTTAATTGCTACACTCGTTCTAGCAATCGCAGCCGTTGCTGGAATACCACCAAAAAATGGTAAAATCATATTTCCAATACCTTGAGCGATTAATTCTTGATTACTATCTAAGGTTTTACCTGTCATGCGACCAGCAGATGCCCCGCATAATAAACTTTCAATCATTCCCAGTAAAGCAATACTTGCGCCAGGAATAATTAGATTTTTAACTGTTTGAAGATTTAATGCACCTAAATGTAATCTATCATCACTGATAACACTTGTTGGAATCTCGCCAACTGTTGCGACATCTAATTTAAATATCATTGTAATTGCCGTAGTAACAATAATTGCAATCAACGATGCAGGAATAACTTTATTCCATTTTTTTGGAAAAATAAAAAGTGCAATAACAACTAAAATTGCCATCAAAGTCGTTGCCAACTTAGGTTGAAAACCTAAGCTAGGATAACTACCAATTTTTTCAATTAAACTACTTCCGTTTGAATGCGTACCAAAAAAATTATCTAATTGCCCGAAAGCAATAATAATTGAAATTCCTGATGTAAATCCTGTAATAACAGGGGCAGGAATAAAAGTCGTTAAAACGCCTAATTTAAATATACCGGCTAACAATAAAATCACTCCGGCAATCAATGTAGCAATAAAAACCCCTTTTAATCCATATTGTGCAATAACACCCATTAATACTGCGGCCATCGCTCCAGTTGGTCCTGATATTTGATAATATGCCCCAGATAAGGTACTTATCAAAATCCCAGCAACAATGGCTGTGATTAACCCAGCAGCAGCTGTTGCCCCACTTGAGACACCAAATGCCAAGGCTAACGGAATAGCAACTGCAGCTACCGTTAAACCTGCCATAAAATCTTTAGCTAATTTTGTTGCATTATAACCTTTAAACTCGTTTTTTAATATTGAAATATAATTTGATATCATCATCATGCTCCTATTTATGTTATACATAAAAGCATAACATAAACCTTATATATAAATAAACAAGTAAACGTTTTCCAAATAAAAATGGTTAAATCTTTATAAGATTCAACCATTTTGTATAACTTTTTTCTATTAACGAACAACCATAACTGAAACGGGAGAATACTTAGCCACGTATGATGCTTGGCTACCTAAGTACTTACCAATCCCTTTAGTTATAGCTGATCCAACAACGACTAAATCAGGTTTAACGTCAGGAATAACATCTTTGACAATCGTTTCACCAGGTTCACCCTCAGCAAGAACAATGTGTACTTCCTTAACACCAGCATCTAATGCGCTTTGTTTATACTCTTGAAGTTGTTTTTCAACCTTCAAACGTTTTTCAGCTAATGTATCTTTTGTTAATACCTGAAAAACATTCAAATCATCCGACTCCAGAACAGTTACAATATGCAGCAGAGAATCATCATCTAAAGCATGACTAACCGCTTCTAAGAATGCTAATTGGGCATCTGCCGAATTATCGACGCCGACAAGAATGTTCTTATGCTTTGGTAACTCAAAACTTTTTTTCATATGAATTTCCTCCTTATTTTATAAAACTTCTTGGAAAAATTGAATGACTAAATTGAAGACTAATTGAACATTTAAAATAGTTAACCCGATTGCGGCTGCCCAACCAATAATTGATACCCAAAGTGGATTAACGAATCGTTCACCCATATATTTTTTAGAAGATGTAAACCAGATTAATGGAATCATCGTAAATGGTAAGGCTACTGATAAGAACACTTGTGAATAAACAAGTAAATTATCTAATACGCCTTCTGTCCCACCCCAAATGATTGCGGCAATCATAACGGGGATAACTGCTATGATACGTGTAACCAATCGACGGGCCCATAATGGCATTTTTAAATGTATGAAACCTTCCATTATAATTTGACCAGTCAAGGTTCCGGTAATCGTTGCATTTTGCCCAGAAGCCAGTAAAGCTACGGCAAATAAAGTTGAAAGTACAGGTGATGCAATCCCTTTGGCAATTGTATTATCACTTAATGCACGGTATAAATCACCGAATGCTTGTAATTGATCTGCATGTCCAAAGAATAAAGCAGCCCCCAAAAGTAAAAGTAAACTGTTAACAATTGTTGCGCCAAATAATTGGATATTTGAATCCCAAGTTGTAAAGCGCACAACTTTTGCAACTTCTTCTTCATCAGTTGAATCGTACTGACGTGTTTGTGCAATTGAAGAGTGAAGGTACAAGTTATGAGGCATTACTGTTGCACCAATAATACCTAAAGCTAATGTTAATTGATCATGGTTCATAACGATTGATGCTCTTGGTAAAATACCACCCATGATACCTGCTAAACTTGGTTTTGATAAGGCAACTAAGTAAAGGAAAATAATTAAAATTGATGCAATCAATGTTGCAACAATCGCTTCAATTGTTCTAAATCCTAATTTTGTTAATAATAATAGTAAGAAAACATCTAATATAGTTATCATAACGCCGACTGTTAATGGAATTCCAAAAAGTAATTGTAAAGCAATCGCTCCACCAATTACTTCGGCTATATCTGTTGCCATAATTGCTAATTCTGTCATGATCCATAATAAAAATCCAACCGGTTTATTAGTATGATCACGAATTGCTTGTGCTAAATCCATTCTTGTTACGACACCTAACTTAGCAGCCATATATTGCATTAACATAGCGATAAGTCCGGAGAAAATAACGACTGATAATAGTAAGTAACGGTATTGTGCACCACCGACAATTGATGTAATCCAGTTACCTGGATCCATGTAACCAACAGCGACTAATGCACCTGGTCCACTAAAAGCCCATAAAGTTCGTAAAAATCCGGCACTTTTTGGAACTTCTACTGATCCATTTACTTCTTCCAAACTAGCACTATTTGTTGTGGTAGTCATTTTTGGTTCTTGTACTTCTTTCGACATTTTTTACCACTCCTTTAAATTCTTTTCTTCTCAATTCCTTATTATACTCAAACTTTATACATTGTAAACAAAAAGTTTAGGCTAACCTTAAATCATTTTACCAGTTATTAAATATTGCTATATTTCCAAAAAAAGACTGCTGATATCTATTTGATATCAACAGTCTTTAGCTATTTAATAAAAATTTCTTTTGTTATCATAATACCTACTTCACAAAAATATAATGAGCGGCTTTATAACTAATATTTCTAACCTCACCAGTATTTTCTAATTTGATTTCAACTGGACCTTCAAAAGGCGCATGAGAAACAACTGTTAATTTATCACCAATGTGTAATTCTAAATCATCTAAATAAGTTAACAAATCATGATTATCAATGAATCGTTCAATCACAACTTTAGTGTTATCTTCTACTGCTTCTAAAACGAGATGGCTATCTTCCTCATAGTTACCTTCTTTGTCAGGTATCACACCGCCATGAGGACAGTGTGTTGGATGACCCAAGAATTCACTCAAATGATCAAGCAAGTACTCACTTGTCACATGTTCAAGTAACTCTGATTCACCGTCAACATCTTGTAGTTTATAATTTAATTTATAAACTAAGAAGCATTCCCATAAACGATGCTTACGAACTAAATCTTCTGCCAATAATATCCCAGGTTTCGTTAACGAAATCCCTGCGTATGGCGTATGTTCTACTAACTCTTCTTTAACTAGTTTATTGACCATTTCTGTAACTGATCCGGCCGCAATGTTCAGACTAAGCGCAATCTGTTTATTCGATATTTTCTTTTGCGTACCGCCTAATTCAAAAATAATTTTTAAATAATCTTCCTTCATAGGTGTCATATTCGATCTTTCATTTTTTGTCATTAGTTAATCAATTCACTTCCATTTTCTTAATAATAGATTTATTATATCAGAATAACGATTGAATTGTAACTTATTTTTTAGGAATACCTAACCTTTCATTTTAAAATACCTAAATGTAAGCTAAAAATCATAATTCACTGCATTAAAATAGGATTCAAGCATTTGTTTTAAGAAATGTCTTGAATCCTATCTTTTTGTAGAAGGAAAGCCGAAACCCGTGTTACCGAGAGTCGATTTTACTTGATTATTAATATATTTCGCCTCTATATCTTTATACTTATTTAGTTCTGTGAAGTCGCTTTTATATGTTTTGAATCATATATTATCGAACGACGCCCTTTGAGCGATTTGTTATCCATTCGATTTCAAACGTTTCTCCAAGACCAAATACCTCTAAATCCAATTATTCGTTCTACTACAACTTAAATCATCAAAATTCGATATCTTGATTTGCTTTTTAATGCTCAAGACCGGCACCGTTTTAATACGCCTTACTTGACATCTCTCAACGTCATTAACTTGCCGTACATTGGAAACTTAAACCATCATCTTAATTGATGTGTCCTGATTTGCTTTTAAGCGCTCAAGACTAGCACCGTTTTAAAACCTTGTTCGACGTCTCACGACGTTCACACTACCAAAATTCTAAATTCATCGGAGTAAACATCATCTAACTTGATGTGTCTTGATTTGCTTTTTAATGCTCAAGACCGGCACCGTTTTAATACGCCTTGCTTGACATCTCTCAACGTCATTAACTTGTGTTACATTTTTCAACTATCTTCAGTACTAAACATTGTCCAACTAACTTCGTTTTTAAAAACCATTAAGTGAGTTTAAAAAAGTGACTTCAGTTTTATTTTGTTCAGGGATTTCGATAGCCTTCCTTGCTACAAATTAAGTATAACACAAATGTAAACGGTTGCAACCTTTTTATGATTTTATTTTATAATTCTTTTTATTAAACATCTCTGAGTTCAAAACGTGTCCCTTTTTCATCTATTACCGCAAATAAACGCTGCTTTTTGGAGTCATCAAAATAGCCCATATCAAAAACTGTTTTATTTCCTTGTTTACCAACATCTGAAACACGATCAATCAAAAAGTGTTTAAATTGTCTAAAAATATCCATTTTTCCGTTAACGTGTTCAATCGCCGCAACCAATGTGTATCCTTCATCTAACTCTTCTTTTATAAGACTGACTTTTATGACCATATCTAAACGATATTCTCGCGACTTTGCCTTCTCATCTGAAATACTTTCAATATAGCCTTTTTGTTCCCAATATCTTAACTGTCGTGTTGAAACACCTGTCATTTTACTGATTTCACTAATACCGACAATTAACTTATCTTGCTTCATAAGATTGGCTAATGGATTATTATTCACTGTAAGTACCTTCTATCTCTAGTTTTCTAAATACTTTTGAAATTTTTTATCGATTTCTGGCAGACTTTTCTGTAATGATTTTGACTGGTTTTGTGTCCCCTCAGCCATTAACTTCAAGTAAGTAAATAAAATTTGACTAGCGTCTTTATGATATTTACTACCAAGTTCACTCGCAAATGTATATCGTTCATCCGTTAGTAATTTTGAAAATAAAGTTTCTTTTGCCATCTAGGCTCCTTCGATTGTTTTTATCATTGTGTGATGTGGAATTCCTGCGTCCATAAAGCCTTCACCTTCAACCTCATATCCTAGTTTCAAATAAAAATTTTGGGCTTGATCTTGTGCACCTAAGGTTAAGTATTTAATTCCGTAGACTGTTGAAAATCCTTCAATAAACGTTAGGATATCTGTTGCTAAATGTTGTCCACGAGCCGCTTTCAATGTTGCAACTCGCTGGACATGCCACGTTTCAGAGTCTTCGCTAAGTACACGTGCTGTCACAACAGGTTCTTCATCTTTATAACCCACAAAATGAATAGCTTCTGATTCGTTTTCAATTTCCAATTCCATTGGCACATTCTGTTCTCCAACAAAAACCGTTTTTCTAATTGATAATGCATCCTTATATATTTGACTACTTATATCTCTAGTTGATTTCACTATGAACATTTGCTCATCCTCAGCTTTCTTAGTTATCTTCGCATATAGCTTACCATAACTTGCTTTAAATTTGAACGTCAAGACCCGGTAGCTTATAATGAAAGCAAATAACTTACTATGCAAAGGAAACCACTAATGAAAAAATACGGTATATTAATAACCATCTTATTGATTTTAGGATTAGGTATTGGCTTTTTACTATTGCATAACAGTATACCTAAATCGGTAGAAACAGAGAAAAGTATTTCACAAACACCAACCTTATACATTCATGGATACGGCGGTACAGCTAACTCAACTAACGACATGATTGCCTCAGCAGAAAAATCTGGTAAGGCAAAAAAAGTTCTAACAGCAACCGTCTCTTCAACTGGTGATGTCACTTATACGGGTAGATGGAAATATACTGAAAAAAATCCAATTGTTCAAGTTATATTTGCGCGTAGTGATGCTCAAATTCCTGAAGAGGGCAGATGGATTGGTAAGATAACTGATTATTTAAAAGCATCATACGATATTAAAAAAATCAATCTTGTTACACATTCAATGGGTGGCTCATCTGCAATGTACTGGGCTGAATCTGTCAGAAAAAAATCTTCTCCTATCCTAAATAAATTTGTTCCAATTGCTGGTCCAATTAATGGGGTCCTCGGAATGGACGAAAAAGCCAATAAAAATTACTTCTTGAAAAATGACGAACCTGCTATTAAAACAGCAAACTACCAAAGTTACTATAGCAAACGAAAAAATTTCCCATCAACCGCAAAAGTCTTTGTTATTTATGGCGATGTGAATGATGGCTCAAATTCTGATACATCTGTCAGCATTGCTTCTGCCCGTTCAATGAACTATCTATTAAAAGGCCAAGTAAAATCGTATGACGAGCTTAAAATTACTGGTGAAGATGCACAACATAGTAAACTTCATAGAAATTTACAGGTTGATAAAGCTGTTATCCAATTCCTTTGGGGTAAATAGAACTATACGAAATATTAATTTTGTGCTATGATTAAGTTATGCGATGAGTCGAGTAAAATCAGACAACTTCGGTTGTTCCGCTGCGGCGGCTAGTGATTAGTTCGAAAATGGGGCATTTTTTACCTACCGCATTGTAGGTATGTCTGATTGTCACTGTTTTGTGGAATTCATACAATCTATTTACTTCGGTAAGTACCATAACAGGAAAGCATCAACTTCGGTTGGTGCTTTTTTTGTGCAGATAAATAGCCTTAGAAAATTACTTTCCAAGGCTATTATCACTATTTTTGAATTCTTATTGCTTCAACATCAAACACTTTATCAATCCAAGATTCATAAAATGGTGCTTCATGACTGACCAATAAAACATTTCCAGGAAAACGTCGGACTGCCTTTTGTAGCGCGTCTTTTGTATCATCATCCAAGTGATTAGTTGGTTCATCCAAAATTAAAAAGTTACTTGGTTTCAATTCAACTAAACTCAACTTAACTTTCATTTGTTCCCCACCACTCAAAATATTAATAGGTTTCATTGTATTCGCAGCATTAATCCCTGATTTAGCCAATCGGCGACGAATCGTTTTAGGTTCCAATTCAGGGTATTCATCTTGAATAATTTGAAGAGGTGTCATTTCTTTATTATCCCAAATTAAATCTTGATCAAAATAATTAACAACAACAGAATCAGAAAATTCAGCAGTTCCACCAAACGTTGGAATTAACTTCAAAATTGACTTAATCATTGTTGATTTACCAATTCCGTTAAATCCCTTTAAGACAACTTTTTCTTGATGTGATAATGAAAAAGTTACTGGTGATAGTAATGGCGTTTTATAACCAACTGATAAATTTTTAACGGCAAGCGTTGATGCGGATCCAGTATCTAGATAAGGAAAATCAAATTTACCTTTTACAGTATCACTTGGCGGTGTCACACGCTCAATTTTATCTAATCTTTTTTGTCTAGACTTAGCCATTGTGGCACGCGTTCCAGCTTTATTCTTTCGAATATAAGCCTCATCTTTTTCAATTTGAAGGCGTTGTTTCTGGAAAGCTTTTAGTTGCGCTTCTTTTTTAGCTTCTTTTTGCTTAATAGCTGATTTAAAATTCCCACGATATTTTGTGATTTTACCGAATGCAACATCAATAATTGTATTCGTGACATTTTGTAAAAATTCAAAATCATGAGAAATAACCATGAAACAGCCTTCAAATTGATTTAAATACTCAGTTAACCAATCAATATGTTCCGTATCTAAATAATTAGTTGGTTCATCTAATAAAATAACTTCAGGATTTTCCAATAATAATTTAGCTAAGATAATCTTAGATCTCTGACCACCACTTAATTCACTAACTTGATGGTCTTTTTCAATTGCATCTAATCCTAAACCAGTTCGAACACGGTCAATTTCTGTATCGATATCATAAAAATTTTTTGCCTCAAGTTCTTCTTGATATCTACCCGCTTTTTCCAACAACTTCTCGTCCATATTTTCAGCATAATCCGTATAGGCCTGCGTTTGTTTTTCACTAATATCATATAAACGTTGAAATGCTGTCTTCAAAAACTCAATAACCGTAATGCCTTCCGCAACTTCAGCATATTGATCTAAATAGCCAATTGTCGCACTTTTTTTCCATTTGATTTCGCCTTCATCAGGTAATTCTTGTCCAGTAATAATTTTGATTAATGTACTTTTACCAGCACCATTTTGACCAATGATACCCATATGATCCTCAGTGTTTAATTCAAAATGAGCATCCTCATATAATTGCTTATCCGCAAATTGATGGGAAAGTTGGCGAACTTCTAAAACTCCCATTGTAATCCTTCTTTCTAAAGACTAGTTATCATTGTTAACTTCCAATATTGCATTAAATACTTCTTGTGGTAATTCCATTTCAGCCTTAGAGCCCAATCGTTTATTAGCGCTTTGACGGCGTAGCATATCTTGTTTGGCAGCATTCTTTTTATCACTACTTGTTGTTGCGCTCTTACGAAGAGGCGGTACATTTGCACGCGAAATAGCTTTATTTTCGATAACTGCTTGTACTGGCATTGGGAATAATTTACGTGGAATTGAATATTTCAATTGCTCAACTAATTTCTGACCAATTTCCACAGCATCTTGTCTATGCACAACAAACCCTAGTGCATCGACTGTTGCATAGTTAACTAAAACGTCCATTTTAACAACGTCTGCTGTTTGATATCCTTTAAATTGCGTTTCCATTGTTGCATAGCCATGTGATAATGATTTTAATTGATTGAAGAAATCATAGGCAATTTCAGACGTTGGTAACGCATAATTCAATTCAGTTTGACCAGAATTGTATGACATATCTTGGAAAATACCTTTACGTTTTTCAGCTAATTTCATGATATCGCCCACTTGTTCATCTGGCACGGTCATATGAACATCTAAAAATGGTTCTTCAACATGATCAATTTCAGAAAAATTAGGGAATTGGACAGGATTATCAACAACAACTTCTTTACCATTTTTCAAAATAACGTGGTACGTAACATTAGGCGTCGTTGTTAACACCCCTAATTGGTATTCTTTTTCGAGACGTTCACGAATAATACTTAAATGTAACATCCCTAAGAATCCACATCTAAATCCTAGTCCTAAAGCATCTGACTTTTCTTCTTTATAATGGAAAGATGAGTCATTTAAAGCTAATTTTTGAATAGCTGATTTTAATTCTTTATAGTTATTATCTTTAGGATAAAATCCAGCAAAAACCATTGATTCTGATTCTTTATATCCAGGAAGTGCTTCTGGTGTCGGGTTACTTTGAGAAGTTAACGTATCCCCAATTTTAACTAGTTGAGGATCTTTTAGCCCTGTAATAACATAGCCAACATCCCCGGCATGTAGACTATCAACAGCCACCATGTCAGGTTTAAAAATACCTGCTTCTACTACTTGGAAATCAGTCGTTTGTTGCATAAATCGAAGTAAATTATTAGCTTTAAATTCACCATCAAAGACACGAATATAAGCCACAATTCCTTTAAATGCATCAAAATGTGAATCAAAAACTAATGCTTTAAGTGGTGCTTCAATATCACCGATTGGTTTTGGAATACGGTCTTTAATAGCCTCTAGAACCAAATCAACACCAATCCCAGTTTTAGCTGATATTAATAACATTTCGTCTTCATCAACGTCAGCTAATTCCATCAATTGAATTTTAGTTTCTTCAACATCAGCATTAGGATGATCAATCTTATTGATTACTGGAATAATTTTTAAGTTGTTTTCTTTAGCTAAACGGTAATTTGCAACCGTCTGTGCTTGCACACCTTGAGTGGCGTCCACCAATAAAATAGCCCCATCACTAGCAGCTAAACTTTTCGAAACTTCATATGAAAAATCAACGTGTCCCGGTGTATCAATAAAATTATATTCGTAAGTTTCACCATTAGTAGCTGTATAGTAACTACGAACCGTTCGTGATTTAACTGTAATCCCGTGTTCTTGTTCAACAGCCATTGAATCTAACAATTGACTAGACATCTCACGTTCACTGACAGTTTGTGTTTCTTCCATAATTCGATCAGCTAAAGTTGATTTACCATGATCAATATGGGCAATAATTGAAAAATTTCTAATTTGTGATTGTTTCATTATGATTAAACCTCATTTTCTAAATAATCATCTACTGTTTTAGAGTCTTTTTTATTATACGCTAAATTATCAACGTCGTAAGAAGAAGATTAAAAGCCGGTAAGAATGCCCAAGTATTTTAAAAACGAAAAAATAATGAACACAAATTTAACTAAGGTCAAATTCAGCTCATTATTTTTAATTTAAATAGTACCGTTTGCAAATTGGCTATTATATAAATCAGCATAAAACCCGTTTTTAGCAATCAAAGCATCATGATTTCCAGTTTCAATAATTGAGCCATTATCCATTACAATAATATTATCCGCATCACGAATCGTTGATAGACGATGCGCCACAACGAAACTTGTTCGGCTATCTAATAAGGTATCCATCGCTTTTTGAATCAAAACTTCAGTTCGTGTATCAACTGAACTCGTTGCTTCATCTAAAATTAAAATTTCTGGGTCAGCCAAAAATGCACGAGCAATCGTTAACAATTGACGTTGTCCTTGTGAAATATTTGAAGCGTCTTCATTCAGAACAGTTTGATAACCATCTGGTAATTGACGAACAAATGTATCAACATGAGCGGCTTTTGCTGCAGCATAAACCTCTTCATCCGTTGCATTTTCACGACCATATTGAATATTTTCCATAATAGTACCTGTAAATAACCAAGTATCTTGAAGCACCATCGAGATTGACTTACGTAAATCTTCTCGTTTCAAATTCTTAGTATCGACACCATTTAGTCGGATTGATCCCGCTGAGACATCATAAAAGCGTTCAATTAAGTTAATAATCGTTGTCTTTCCAGCACCTGTAGGTCCAACAATTGCTACCTTTTGTCCTTCGTTAACATCCAAATTATAATCTGTCATCAAAAGCTTCTTATCTGAGTAACCAAATTGAACATGATCAAAGGAAATTTTATTACCATTATCAGCAATTGGTAAGTCATCGTTACTTTCATCTTTCAATTCTTCTTCATCTAAGATTTCAAAAATTCGTTCTGCAGAAGCTACAGTTGCTTGAATCGTATTAGATAAGTTGGCAATTTGAGTGATTGGTTGTGAGAATTGGTTCACATATTGTAAAAAGGCTTGGACGTTACCTAAAGTAATTGTTCCTTGTGAAACCTTAATTCCACCAACAATTGCCACAAAGACATAGCCAATATTTTTAATAAAGTTCATTGCTGGCATAATTAATCCAGAAATAAATTGTGCTTTCCATGAACTTTTATAATAATCATTATTCTGTTTTTCAAAAATATCAATATTTTTTTCTTCTTTATTAAAAGTCTTAACAACCGTATGACCCGCATACGTTTCTTCCACTTGATTGTTCAAAAGTCCTAAACTCTTTTGTTGTCCAGCAAAGAACTTTTGCGAACGAGGCGCAATTAATGAGACAACAACCAAACTCAAAGGAACAATAATCAAAGCAATTAACGTTAATTGCCAACTAATTGAAAACATCATATAGAGAACACTGACAAAGGTCACAACACTTGTTACTAACTGTGTAAAACTTTGTTGTAACGTTCCAGAAATGTTATCCACATCATTTACAGCACGAGACATAATATCACCATTTGGATGTGTATCGTAGTAAGAAACAGGCACGCGTTCCATTTTAGCCTTAATATCTTTACGAAGTGCGTACACCGTTTTTTGAGAAATATTAGTCATGATTAATTGCTGCACAAAACTGAAAAGTGCAGACGCAATATACATAATACCAACTGTAAGTAAGATATTCTTAATTGCATCAAAATTAATTGGCAACGAGGTTACTTTCTGCCCCTGTTTCATTTGAGTGAATCCTTTAGTTACCCCAGAGAAAATCTCGGTTGTTGCGCGTCCTAAAATTTTAGGAGAAACCGCCTGGAAAATTACAGATATAATGGCTAGCACTAATACTATCCCTATTGAAATTAACCATGGTGACATGTATTTCGCTAAACGCCCAATTGTTTTCCAAAAGTTCTTAGGCTTTTCAACTGGTCGTCCAATATTGCCATGTCCACCTCGACCGCCCCGCATAGGTTGCGTTGCTTGTTTTGACTTATTATCTGCCATTACTCTGCATCCCCCTCTCTGATTTGTGACTGCATAATTTCTTGATAGGTTTCATTCGTGGCTTTCAATTCTTCATGAGTCCCTTTACCAACGATTTTTCCACCATCGATAACTAAGATTAAATCGGCACTTGTCACACTAGAAATCCGTTGTGCCACAATTACGACAACACTATCTTTGATGCTTTCATCCGTTTTAAGTGAGCCACGTAATTTAGCATCTGTTTTAAAATCAAGCGCTGAGAATGAATCATCAAACAAGTAAACAGAAGCTTTTTTAACTAATGCTCTTGCAATTGCAAGTCGTTGCTTTTGGCCACCAGAGAAGTTATCTCCACCTTGTTCAACTATGCCGTCTAAGCCATCCGCTGATTCTTCAACAAACGATTTAGCTTGTGCTATTTCTAGCGCATGCCACAACTCATCATCTGTTGCCGTTTCATTTCCAAACTGTAGATTACTTCGGATTGTTCCTCTAAAAAGAACTGTCTTTTGTTGAACAAGAGAAATTTGGTCGTGTAAGCTTACTTGGGTTAACTCATAAATTGATTTACCATCAATTTTAATATCGCCCGACTCAACATCAAACAATCGTGGAATTAAATTAATTAACGTTGACTTACCAGATCCAGTACCACCAATAATCGCAATCGTTTGACCCGCCTTTGCTTCAAAGTTAATATCTGTTAGGGCTTCTTTTTCAGCACCCGTATACCGGAAATTAACTTTATCAAATGACAATTGACTTGCTCCTACTTTACTACGATCAACTGTAATTGCATCAGGTTGGTCTTTTATCGAATTCTTCGTATCTAAAACTTCGTTGATACGTGCTGCAGCAGCTTGCGCACGAGGTAACATGACAAATACCATCGATAACATCATAAAACTTGATAAAATTTGCATTGCATACGTCATAAACGCAACTAGATTACCCACTTGCATCGACATATCTCCAATTAAATGACCACCATACCAGATAATTGCGATATTGGTTGCACTAAGAACTAAAGTCATCATGGGGAACATTAGCGCCGTAATTGAAAATACTTTACGGGCATTATCTGTATATTCTTTATTCACACGATCAAAACGATTTTGTTCATATTTATCTTGGTTAAATGCGCGAATAACACGAACACCTGTTAAACCTTCACGAAAGACAAGATTAATATGATCAATTCTTTTTTGTAACGTTTTGAACAGCGGCACTGCAAAATACATAACTGAAGCAATTAATATAATTAAAATTGGAACAGCTACTAAAAAAATCACGGTTAATTCTTTTTGTTTGTTATAAGCTAAAATACTAGCACCAATCAACATAATAGGCGCTTGGATCATCATTCTTAACATCATAACGGTAACGTTTTGAATTTGTAGAACATCAGTTGATGTTCTTGTAATTAAACTTGAATTTCCAATTTGATCAAATTCATGACTTGAAAAATTAAGTACTTTTTTGTAAATATGACTTCTTAATCTAAGTCCTAATTTTTGCGCTAAGCGTGAAGCGATAAAGACATTACCAACTGCCGCAACAATACCAATAGCTGCTACGCCTAACATGACATAACCCACCTGCCAGATATACGCAACATCGCCTTGTGAGACACCTTTATTAATCATGTCTGATGTTAATGTTGGTAAATATAAATCGCAGATAACTTGGACAATCATAAATATAAATGCACCAAACATTGCCCAAACGCTAACGCGATTTTTCATTACTTTTATCATTTATTTTTATTCCTTCCTTTTTGAAACACCAATAGCTACCCAGTTAGCCATTGTTTCATATTCTTTTTGTAACTCTTCAACAGGTATTTCAATACCTTCTCTTTGTTTTGAAAAATAATCATTAATAGTTTTCATAAATGGACTCATTAAAGAAAACATAAGTAAACTAATTTCTTCATCTGAGGAAATGGTTAGTAAAGACCGATCAATTTCACTCATAATATCAAAATCTGCTTTTAAATTTTGATGAAATGGTCCACCAAAATGTGGCTGTTTCCCACTATGATGCGGGTGGTGAGGATGATGTGGCTGCATCCGACTACTCATTTTAAAGTCCATTCGGACAAAGGCGTTTTTAAAAAATGCAGCATCTTCTCCGGACACTGTATTCGCAATCGTTTCTGAAAAAAAGGTCTTCATAGTCGTCACGACATCACCTTGATTTCGTTTTAATAATTCACCAAATCTTTTAGTTTGATTCTGTCGAATAGTATCAAAATAATAAAAGTATAAATCTTCTTTATTTTCGAAATATTGGTAAAAACTCCCTCGCGGAATATCTGCAATTTTTATGATATTACTAATTGATGCTTCAAACAGGGGTACTCTTGAGAACTCTTCTTTAGCAGCATCCAATATCCGTTGTTGCTTATCTTCATCTAAATTAAAATACGTTTTTTTAGGCATATTTTCTCCTTTATACAAAAAATGACAAGCTGTCATGTGACAACTTGTCATGTTACTAGTCTTTATTTAAAAATGCAACTTTATTTACTTATTCTTTTCTTAAAGATTCAACTGGATCAAGTTTTGATGCTCTGTTTGCTGGTAAGAAACTAGCAACCATACTAATCAAGACACTGATTAAAATACCAGAGAATACATAACTAGCTGTAACTTTAACAATCGTAACATCGAATGTTGCAACTGAGAATGCATTTAACCCAAAGGCTAAAATATACGTTACGCCAACACCAATTAAGCCAGATGCTAATCCAATTAGGAACGCTTCGGAAACAAATATACGGCGAATATCCTTACGACGTGCTCCTAAAGCTTTCATAACACCGATTTCTTTTGTTCTTTCAACAACAGATATATTTAGAACCACTAATATCATAATTGCAGAAACGAGCAATGATATCGCAGCTACGGCCGTTAAAACGTCTGTCAAAATATCTAACATTTGAGTAAACATTTCTGACATTTTTTCTTGAATTGAACCTGTGTAACCCAATGATTTAACTTTAGCTTTTATACCTGCCGTATTAGCCTTATCGTTTGTATGAAGATAAACAACATTTGGTTTAATTGTTTCATTATTATCTTCAACTAATTGTTGTAAGTCAGCGTAATTCAAGTAAACTAAACTGCTTGAACTGCTACTTCCAGATGCTTCATAAATTCCGGCAACTTTGAACGTTTTCTTAATCGTTTTTTCGTTATAAACAATCGCAATTTTAACTTGTTTACCAACAATGTTCTTGCCTAATGAATCTGCAGTTGTTTTATCTAATAAAATGCCATCCTTACCTGGTTTAGTACCCTTGGTAATGTTTGATTTTGTAATACCTGAGTTCATTGTACCCAACTGCATCAAACTAGCTTTTTTATCCTTATATGAAACTGTATTTGTACCTAGTGAAATTGCTGTATAACCCTTTTGTAGCTCATTCACATGTTTAATATTTGTTAACTTATTAATATCTTTTTTAGAAAATGATCCTGTCTGACCAGTAATTGCAGCCATTTGACTTTGTTGTTCTTTAGCTTGCGCTGCTTGGGCTTGAGAACCAGCAGCTGGTGTTGCTGTTTTAGAACTACTACTTGAAGAACTTGTTTTTGCCTTCATATGAACTTCAGTCACATTGGGATTCACGTAGCTAGTCATCGTATCCTTTATATAACTTGTTACCCCTTTTCCAAGCGATAACATTAAAACAACAGACATAATCCCAATACTTGAGCCAATAGCAACAAGTAAATTACGAGAAAATTTAGCTTTCATATTAAGTGCAGCTAATCGAATTGCAGACCATAGACTTAAATTCTTAGGCGTTTCGCCTTTAAATTCATCTTCATTAGTATGCAACTCTAATTGTTCTTGTTCGGAATCAGAAATAATTGCACCATTATCAATTCGTACAACACGACTTGAATATGCCGCAACGCGATCTGAATGAGTAACCATTAAAACTAATTTACCACGCTTTGCGATATCTTTGATAATTTCTAAGACAGCATCAGTTGTCTCTGAATCCAAAGCACCTGTTGGTTCATCAGCAATAATGACATCAGGATCATTCATTAAGGCACGTGCAATAGCAACACGTTGTTTTTGCCCACCAGATATTTGATCTGGCTTCTTTGTCATATGATCTTGTAACCCAACGTCTGTTAATAATTTTTTAGCACGTTTGACACGTACTGATTTATCAACATTTGAAAGCGTCATTGCCATAGCAACGTTATCAATCAAACTTAAATGAGGAATTAAATTAAAATTTTGAAAAATGAATCCAATACTCTTCTTATGAAAGTTAACAAGTTCTTTTTCAGAAAAATCACCAATATTTTCACCATTATACGTAATTTCGCCATCAAAATTTGAATCCAATCCACCTATTAAGTTCATTAATGTTGATTTACCACTTCCGGATTCACCAACTATTGAAACTAATTCTCCTTTGTCAAAAGAAGCATTAATGTCTTTTAAAGCCTTGAATGTCGTACCACCAGCCATATTATACGTTTTTGAAACGTTTTTTATTTCTAGAATCAATTTGTCTCCCCCTATTTCCGTTTTTATGACAGACTGTCATAATGAGCTGGTTTTTATTATAGATAATCACACTCACAAAA
Source organism: Dellaglioa sp. CoH-56-MRSF-12 (assembly GCF_056782075.1). Next base: position 222,201 of record NZ_JBXAYD010000001.1, on the reverse strand, counting down.
GCAAAGTATTTCGCTCCACCTTTACCCATTCTTTACAATTTCAGGTGTAAATCATTACACGATTCATACAGAACCATAACATTTAACTGATATTATGAAGTTGTTCTTAAATACGAATACAAAATAAAAGGGGAAGTTAATTATGAGAAAGAAAACAGCAATTATTTCGATAGCAGCAATGGGTCTTTTATTGTTGGCAGGATGTGGTAAATCATCATCTTCTTCAGATGATTCATCAAAAATTACAGGTAAAATTACTATTGTTGGATCAACTGCTTTACAACCTTTAGTTGAACAAGCAGCTGAAACCTATCAAGCAGATAATTCAGGTTTAACAATTGGCGTGCAAGGTGGTGGCTCAGGTACTGGTTTAAGCCAAGTTTCTACAGGTGCTGTTACCGTTGGTAATTCTGACATTTTTGCAGAACAAAAAGACGGCGTAGATGCTAAAAAGATTGTTGATCACAAAGTTGCCGTTGTTGGTATTGCACCTGTTGTCAACAAAGATACAAAAGTAACTAACCTCTCAAAAGCACAACTTGCTAACATTTTCTTAGGTAAGACAACAAACTGGAAAGAACTTGGCGGAGCAGACCAAGCGATTGTTGTCATTAATCGTGCTTCTGGTTCGGGTACACGTACCGTATTTGATAGTAGTATCCTTCCAAATAAAACAGCTAAACAAACACAAGAACAAGATTCAAACGGTACAGTTCAAAAAATGGTATCTTCAACACCAGGTGCCATCAGCTACTTAGCATTCTCGTACTTAAAAGATAACATCCAAGCATTATCTATTGATAACGTTAAACCAACATCAAAAAATGTTGAAACAAACAATTGGAAAATTTGGTCATACGAACATATGTATACTAAAGGTTCTCCTAACTACGCAACAGCTAAATTTATTGGTTATATTCAATCAGACAAAATTCAAAACGGCTTAATCAAGAAATTAGGTTATATCTCAATTTCAGATATGAAAGTTGAAAAAGACGCTAAGGGTACTATTGAAGAAATTAATAAATAGCTGTAAAAAATAGAACATTCAATACAAAAAGCTCATAATTATTAGATCTAAATCTAATAATTATGAGCTTTTTTATATTTAAATAGTGTTAAAGGTTATGAAATTTGTTTTATATTGGTATATTGCGCCAATCATATTAGCATCTCCATAAAAATAACATGTTTTTAAATTATACTTAAGGCCATCCGCACGTTTGGCAATGATTAATTGATTAATATATTTATTTAGTGTTTTAATCAAACCAGGTCTTTCAGATATAGCGCCTCCAATTAAAACAAGGTCAGGATCATACGATACAAGTAGATTAAACACTCCTACGGCTAAATGTTTATAAAAATCATCTACAATTTGGCATGCCTTATCATCACCAGAGTCAGATAAATCAAATAATTGTTTTCCGTTAATTTCACGATTATTTTCTGAAGAATACTGTTTGGCAAGATTTACTGGACTAACCAACTCACTGAAAGTACGATCATCATTTACATCTAAAATCATGTACCCAAATTCGCCACCAAATAGATTACTTCCGGCCTTTAATTTTTTATTCATTATTACAGAACCACCAACTCCAGATCCAATGATAATAGAAACAAAATCATCTACATCTTTAGCGTTTCCAATCCAATTCTCAGCTAATGCTGCACAATTAGCATCGTTTTGTATAGAAACTGGTACGCCTAAATATTGTTCCAACTCATCCCTAATCGGAAAATTGTGTATATAAGGGATGGCGCTAATCCCATGAATAATTCCATTTACCGTATCAACTGATCCTGGAGAACTAATGGCTATACCTTCAGCGTTCTGACAACTATTATATAAATTTTTAATTAAAGTTTTCATATCTTTCCACGTCTCAGGGGTCTCCCTCTTACCACGTGAAATGAACTGATTTTCTTTCCATTCTCCATACTTTACGGTTGTCCCACCAATATCAATTGCTAATATAGTTCCCATTGTTCTCCTTTTCAGTCATTCGACTAATATTTTTAGTATCTGATAATTATAATTTTTAATAAACGTATTAAATTAAAGAAGTTCTCATAGCACGTCTATAATGCGTCATTTTATACGGCGTTTTTTTTAATTGATTTATACATAGTTATAATTTCTTTAGCTAAATCAATATAACAGATACTCGTCATTAGCCAATCTTGCGAATGTATCAAATACAAATTAAGTTTCGTTTTTTCACCATTGGCCTCTTTTGTTAACAAAGTAGTTTGGATATTGTGCACCTTAGTTAACGCCTCTTGTGCTTGGTTCATAAAATCATCAGATTTAGAAAAATCAGACTGCTCAGCCATGCGGATTGCTTGAGCGGCAAATCCCTTCGCATTCCCCGATTCCATAATAATTCCCATTATTACAGTCATATCTTTATCATTCATATTTTTCATCCCCATTTCACTAAATTTATTTTATTCCGCAATTAAATTTACTGCTGTTTGTAATACTTTTTCACCGTTCATCATCCCATAATCTAGCATATCAATGACGTCCATAGGAATTCCAGCAGCATCAGTTTTACTTTTAATTTCTTCCTTCATATAACTGACCTGTGGCCCTAATAACAATACATCCGGATGAACACTTTCAATTTGATGGTCTACATCTGATGTTGATGTTGCAAATATTTCATAATCTTTTTTCTGCTTAGAAGCTGCCGCCTGCATTTTTGATACTAGTAGAGATGTAGACATACCAGCTGAACAAGCTAACATAATAATTTTTTTCTCCATGATTTTTTATTCCTTTCACTCTGCTTTATTATTTAATTCTTGCTCTTGTTCTTGATTACATAAATATTGATCATATTTTTTAGCGAATGGATAGTATCCGACAGCTGATATTACTAACGTTACCGCTTGCCATAAGGCCATCTTCCAACCTCCAATTAAAAATCCTGAAATAACTGCTGGCGTTGTCCAAGGTGCCGCAACACCATTTAAAGGTGGTACAATTCCGAAATAAATTACCCCATAAGTAGAGATTGCTACAATAACTGGTACCATGAAAAATGGTATAGCTAAAAATGGATTCATAACTAAAGGTAATCCGAAAAGAAAAGGCTCATTAATATTAAAAATAGCTGGAATAAGCTCAATTTTACCGATTGTTTTAAGCTGAACAGATTTAGCTGCAACTAGTGTGAAAATAACTAGTCCGATGGTTATTCCAGATCCCGTCAAGTTAATAAAATTATTATAAAATTCATTAGTAACAATATGTGCCCCGTTACCTAACGATAATTTACCAGCTTGATATAAAGCAGCGTTTCCAGAAGTATTAGGAATTAAGAAGGCTCCTGCAATTCCACCGACAATCAGTCCTCCGTGAACACCAAAGAACCAAAAGAATGATACTAAGAAGGCAATCAATATAGCCCCAATTAATGAATCTGATAGTCCTTGCATAGGTGCTGCTAACATCTTATAAATGAGATTTAACATATCTGTATTTAACACTGTCTTAATTAAAGCAAAGATTAACATAGTAACAGTTAATATAACACCAGATGGAATCATGGCAGTAAATTGATTAGCAACACTAGTTGGCACTTGTTCTGGGAGTGTTATTTTCCAACCAGCTTTAATCATTTTTGTATATGCCCAACCTACCAAAATACCTACAATAATTGCAGCCACCATTCCTTGACCGCTCAACCAACTAATGTTAATTACACCATTAACTGGCGACTGCATGAATGATTGAAGCGAATGAGGTAATTTGTCTATATTTTCTGTTATTGCAGAACCACTTAGGACCTCTTTACCAGCACTGTTAACAATACCTGCTCCATTTTTACCCATTACTCCGGCTAAAGGTGCGGCCACTTGGAGCATCTGTAACATCAAGAAAGATGATAATGCTGTCAATGCAGCGGGTAATGCCTCATATCCCTCATTACGAACATATACGTACGCGATACCAACTACCGCCCAGATAGATAAAATACCAAATGTTGTTGTATATGCTTGTGTGAAAAATGCTGACCAACCTGAATCTTTAAGCGCATCTGCAACACTTGGCACCGGGAAATTGGACAAAATTAAAAATATGGATCCTATAATAATAAAAGGTAATGCGTATACCATTCCATCTTGCAGAGCCCTTATAGGTTTTGTATTCACAAATTTCATAATTATAGGTAATAACTTATTCGTAATGAACGTGTTTGCTTTATTTTCAGTTTTATTTTCCATTATATTTTTTCTCCATTCTCTTCTAAGATATCCTTAAACCAATAATATGATTTTTTTGGAACTCTCTTCATATCTTTCAAATCATGATTTGTTCTATCAACAAAAACTGCACCATATCTTTTCTCCATGTCACCATGTGAACTAGGAATATCAATTAATCCCCAACCCAGATAGCCCACAACTTGAGCACCATCAATAAACATTGCATCCTTCATAGCCTTAATATGACTTTTATGATATTCAATTCGAGCATCATCTTGGATTATATTTGTGCTGTCCCTGTGCTCCTTGATGCCAATTCCATTTTCAATTGGAAATACAGGTAATCTATAACGATTATGCAAATCTGTAATTACATTTCGGAATCCTAAGGGATCAATATTCCATGACCACTCACTACTAGATAAATAAGTATTTTCTTCTACACTATAATTCATATATCTATTTGGTGCCTCGTCACTTGGAATTTTATCAGCATCCATGACCATTGTGCGATAGTAACTAAAGGAAATGAAATCAGATTTAATTTTATTTAAATATTGCTTATCTCTATCTTTAAAATCCATTTGAATATTATTCACTTCTATATATTTAAGTACTTCAGGAGAATATGATTGTCCGACAAATAACGAATTTAGATTTTCATAAATAAATTCATTTTGTTTTCTTACTGCAAAAGAATCTTTTGGATTAGTCGTTGCTGGATAAACTGGTGTATATGCCAACATACCTCCAATCTTAAGTTCTTTATATTGTTCATGAATATATTGTGCAATTTGTGCGTGAGCTATCATCGTATGATGGAATATGGTATACATATCGTCAATTGTTTTTTCCGTCTTGGTATATCCAGAAATATGAAATGTTTCATCAGTGAAGTATAGATTATGTTCATTAAATGTAATCCAATATTTAACTCTGTCTGAAAAATGATCAATAACGACTTTCCCAAACCTAACAAAAGCATCAACAGTTTTACGAGATAGAAATCCACTTTGCTTTTGGGCCAACGCTAACGGCATGTCAAAGTGATAGAGACAAACCATTGGCTCAATACCACGCTTAATCATCCCATCAATTAATCGGTCATAATACTCAAAACCTTTCTCGTTGATAGTTCCATCACCATCAGGTACTATTCGAGTCCACGATATCTGAATGCGATACATATTCATATTCATATCTGCAATTAAATCCAAATCTTCTTCATATCTGTTAAACTCATCAATCGCATCGTGCCAATCGGATACACCTTTATCTGAGTCACGGATATCATAAACTGATAGCCCTTTACCATCTGCCTGCCATGCTCCTTCTGTCTGCATACTTGATACAGAATTACCCCAATAAAAACCTTTAGGCATCTTATTTTCATTTATCATATATCAATCAACCCTTCTTCTAATAAATTATTTTTTAACTAAGAAATCGCTTTCATTTACTATTATATATCTTTTGTATAATAAAACAATACTTTTGTTATACAAAAGATATATGTTTTATTAAACTCTGGCTATCACTTATATAGAAAAGAGGGTAGTTGAGTGTTATAATTCGGTATTAACCGATTAATTAGTCATACTAAATATCGGTACAATATTCTCTAATTCTAAAATAGTTACATCATACCTATTTTTTTTGAGATCTAATTTTTAATAAGCAGAGTAATATACTTTTTAAAATCGCACCTAAAGTTTAAATAATACTAAATTTGACATTAAAATCTATGGGGGAACAGGGATTTATGAAAAAATATGAGTTAGTTAAAAATATAATTCGGGAACGAATACTTTCTAATATATATCCAAAAGGTAGCATTTTACCTGATCAAAAAGTATTATCTGCTAGCTTCGATGTCAGTTCAATAACCTTAAAGAAGGCGTTAGATGACTTAGCACGAGAAGGATTTATATTAAAAAAATCTGGTTTTGGAACAGTTGTTATAGGTCCCTCGACTCTTATCAATAGCGTTGATGCACCGGCAGATAATTTTGATGGATTAAGTAAACAAGAAGGACGGGACAGAATAACAAGTCACGTCATTAAGTTTGAAGTTGTATTCCCTCAAAAAGAGGTTCAAACTCATTTAAATATTAGTGCAGAAGAGCCAACATACCATATTATTAGACTCCGACTTTTAGATGGAAATCCTTTCATCTTGGAAGATACGTACATGCCTGTTAAATTAGTTCCAGGTTTATCAAAATCCGTACTGGAAACTTCCATATATAGTTATATTAAAAATACGTTAGGGTTAAATATGTCAGGTATGTCTAGAAAAATACAAGCCAGACAAGCCACTGAATTAGATATCAATTATTTAAACGTTGTTGAACAAACGCCAATATTAGAAGTAGAACAAATTGTTTGGCTTGTGAATGGTCACGCCATCGAGTACTCAAAATCAAGAAATGAATTTAATAAACGCTCTTATTTTGTTTTTGAATCAAATTAAACTGGCACACTTATGAACTAACTTACATTAAAAATAATTATCTGTACTTAATATATGTGGGTACGCAAAAAGGCATAATTCCAAAGTTATATTGGAATTACGCCTTTTTGCGTACAAAGTATTTAAATATTATTTTTATAAATTAGCATCCATGTTAAATATTATTTTTATAAATTAGCATCCATGTTAAATGTTAATTTAGATAATGTTAATCCTTCAGTAATGAATTGACCAATCATGTTCATCGTTCTTTCACGCATATCAGCAACAATTGCGTAATTTTGTTGTGTGAGGTAGTTTGTTAATTCATCCCCACTCATATCTGTAGATGCTGCATCAATATCAGCAACCATCGTCTTCAACTGTTGACGACATGCCTTTAAGTAATCAACATTTTCTTGAATAAAATGAGAATAATGTGATTCTGTTAACATCGAAACCGTACGATACATCCAATAAGCACTATTCATATCTAGTGTTAACGGTGTTTCGCTGTAACTTGGGTCTGTGTCTGTTGCATTCGTGTAGAATGGCACAAATGGTGCAAATGCTGGAACACCTAAACAGATCCACATTAATGCAGAATGTGCATCATCAACATTATTTCTCAATTGAAGAACGTGTGCATTTTGTGTTCTATTCATTGAAATAGGACGGAATCGTAAACGATCTTCATCAGCACCATGACCAAATGGATCATATTGTGTTTCATTGTAATGTGAACCTAAAATAGCAGTCACATCTTCAACACTGATTTTTTTATTTGCGTAACAAATGAATGGTAATTCACTTGAAGTTGGTTCTTGCTTAATTTCTGGATTCAAACAACGTTGACCATACCAGACACGAGGTGTGTTGTAATGACGATCTTTTTCTGTGTCTGTTCCAAAAATATGACGGAAGTTCCAGCCTGTTTTATCAGGGTTTAAATGATGCTCTTCTACATATTCACGGATACCGTCTGACCACATAAAGTTATCTGTATTATCAAAATCAATTTCTTGAATAGCAACTTGATTAGCTGCAACAGCATAAGCATCATCTGGAATACGTTGTGCAATCCAGTGATGTCCGGTAACAATTTCCATGTACCAAACATCATTTTTATCACTAAATAAGACACCATTTCCTTCAGGTGAACCGTATTTTGTAATTAAAGCCCCTAAATATTCAACACCATGTTTTGCTGATTTAATATAAGGTGCAACCATTGTTTGTAATGAATCTTCTGCTAAACCATTTTTAATTAAAGGATCGTATGCTAAAACACGTTCATTCGCATAGACACTTTCTGTTGCGCTCATTGCAACATTTTTTTCATTAATACTACTTTCATCAAAGACACCTTTGCTGGATACCTCAACATTAGGTGTTGCTGTCCAGCGATACCCATTTTCTGGTAATGGTGCAGTAAACCCATTTTTATTCGAAGTTAACGTTTCATGACGTCCGGTTACTGCAGGGTACATCAAGAATCGTTGTGGTGTAATAGGCAAAAACGTATCATCATTTCTAGCAATCATCGTTGAGCCATCAATTGTGGCCTTCTTACCAACTAAAATTGTTGTACATGCTTGTTCCATCATAAATAATTCACTCCTTCTCATTATTAAATACCCTTATAGTGTACAACTTTTATCTTCATATAAACATGCTATTTTTATATACTTTAAGAAACAGTTAAATCTAGTTTACAACTCTAGATGTAAATGCTAATATAAAGATATTACGTTAAGGGGGGTTATCATTTGAGCCAAAAAGTTCCATCATCTTTTTTAAATTGGCTAGATAGCTTAAAGAAAATTACATTACCTGATTGGCAAGATTTCCCGGAATTAGACCTTTATATGGATCAATCCGTGAAACTTGTTAATCAATACTTAGAGCCATTACACTTAATGCCTGTAACACCTACAATGGTCAATAATTACGTAAAAAAAGAAGTTATGTTTAAACCCATCAAAAAAAGATATCGCAAGGAACATTTAGCAGCAATCATTGTTATTACTGTTTTAAAATCTGCTTTTCCGTTAGATGTTATCAAGAATGGTATCGACCAAATTTTAGTCGATAACTCATCTGAAGATGCTTACATGAACTTCGCTTTAATTTTTAACGAACAACTTAAATCTTTAACCTTTGATACCAACTTAAAGCCCGTCACGACTGAAACAACAATCATTGAATTAGAACAACGAACGGCTGCAAGTGCCGTGATTAATCATATTATCAGTGAAAAATTAGTTATATTAATGAAGGAGGCCAATTAAATGATGAGTAAAGAAAAAATAGCAGTATTAGTAGATTCAGGTTCGGATATTCCTAAAGAATTTATGGAACAGGAACATATTTATATGGTCCCTATTTTAATTACATTCAGTGATGCAACTTACTTAGATCGTATCTCTATCTCACCTGCGGAAGTTTATGAACGTATGGAGACTGAGATTCCAACAACCGCAACGCCTTCAGGTGGCTCAATTAACGACGTTTTTGACCAAATTAAAGCCGATGGCTATACACATGTTATTGCAACAACGATCTCAAGCGGTTTGTCTGGTACTTATAATTCAATTAAAACATTCGCCAAATTATCATCATTAACTGTTGAAGTCATCGATACAAAAAATGTTGGTATTGGTGGTGGATTAGCTGGTATTTTAGCATCAAACTTAATTAAAGAAGGCAATTATTTTGACGAAATTGTCACAAAGGTTCAACTAGCGGTTGATAGAAGTAGTGTCTTTTTCTATTTACCAACCCTACACTATCTTCAAGTTGGTGGCCGTATTGGACGTGTCTCTGGTCTTATGGGGAATCTCTTAAACATCAAACCAATTATTTCATGTGATGAAAATGGTATTTATTATCCTATTGCAAAAGCTCGAGGCGAAAAAGCTGCACTAAAAAAATTATTATCACTCGTTGATGATAAGATTGGCGATTCTCTTCATTTCGATATAGCCGTTGCATATGGTAATAATGAGCCTTTAGCAGCAAGTATCTTCGAAACCTTAAAAACTAAGTATCCAAATGCTGAACATTTTTACTTTGGCGATGCATCACCTGCTCTTGGTGTTCATGCTGGCCCTGGTGTTATCGGTATTGGTGTTGAAATTTTAGACTAAAAATAAAGAAGCAAACCGATAAATACGGTTTGCTTCTTTATTTTTAGTCTAATTAGTTGCATACTTATTTTCAATTTGTTTAAGCATTTTTTTGAAATTTCTCTTCTTAAAGAAACTCATAAGAATACTCATGAAGGCATCATTCATTTGTTGCATCTTGCCTTTAGAAGTCATGACTTCTTTATAACTTAACAAACAACGTTTATCATCAATTACCTTAATATCGTAACTTACATCAAATTTATTACGATTGTTATCCGTTTGAAAATGATAACTTTCGTTTTCAACTATTTTTGTTACTTTTAAAGCAGCTGATTGTGTTTTTGAAAACTTTTTCGTGAACGCAAAACCCTCTAATTGATTTTTTGTTAATTTCTGACCTGTCTGATCTTTAATATCATATAGTACGGACTCCATAATTTGATCAAATAGATAATCTGCAGGCATTTTTAATTTCATTTCCATTTCCATCAGTCATTCGCCTCCATTTTTAGTCATTAAATCCATTTTGTTCTGTCATTTTTTTAAACCAGTAACCGCTCTTCTTAATTGTGCGTTTTGCTTCATTATCTAAATCAACACTAATAAATCCGTAACGGTTCTTGTAAGCATTTAACCATGACCAATTATCCATACATGTCCACATATGGTAGCCATGAACGTTACTACCTTCTTCAAGTGCCTTATGAACCCATTTCAAATGATCTTGAACAAATTCAATTCGATAATCATCATTAATTTGCCCATCTGCATTAATAAATCTGGCTTCATCTTCAACACCCATCCCATTTTCAGAGATGAAACAATCAATATTACCATAATTATCCTTAATATTGATTAGTGCATCATAAATTCCTTTTTCATAAATTTCCCAGCCACGATAAGGATTAACTTTTTTTCCAGGCATATCGTATACTGTATAAAAATCTTCAGGCATCCAGCCATTTTCACCTTCTGGTTCGGCTTTAATTATTTTCGCCGCTGCTCGCCTTGGTTGATAATAATTAACGCCTAATAAATCGATAGTATTTTCTTTAATAACATCTAAATCACTTTGATGATAGATTGGCATTAAGTCATATTCATGCAACCACTCAACAATATCTTGAGGGAAAGTGCCTTTAATTGCGGGATCTAAAAATGAACGATTAAAGAATCCATCAACAAATTTGGCTGCTTTAACATCTGCTGGATTTGTCTCATCTTTTGGATACGTTGGCATTAAATTTAAAATAATCCCAATTGTGCCACCTAAATTGAGTGAATGATACTTTTCAACTGCTTTAGCACTTGCCAATGCTTCATGATAAGCCACCTGGACACCATGCTTTAAATTACGTTCATCAGGTAAATGCCATCCATATAAATACCCACCCTCAACTGGAACAATCGGTTCATTTTGAGTAAACCATTTTTTAACGCGATCGCCAAATAATTTAAAACAAGTTTCTGCATAGTCCGTATACAAGTCTACAACTTCACGATTTAACCAACCACCATTTTCTTGTAACACCATTGGCATATCAAAATGGTAAAGGTTCATAAAAGGTTCAATTCCAGCGGCAATTAAATCATCTATTAAATGGTTATAAAAGGTAACAGCTTCAGGATTAACCTCTCCAGTGAATGGATTTGGAATCAAACGTGACCACTGAATTGAAGTCCGATATGAATTATGACCTGTTTGTTTCATCAAAGAGATATCTTCTTGGTATTTTTGATAAACCCTTGATGTATTTTCGGGTCCAACCTGATTAAAGAACTTTTCAGGGCTTGCTTGATACCAAGCATCCCAAATATTATCAGCTTTTCCATCTCCTGAAACACGACCTTCAGATTGTGGTCCACTCGCAGCTGACCCCCACCAGAAATCTTTTGGAAATTCATATTTAACCATAGTAAACTCCTTTATTTAACACAAAATCTCTTTACAGAATAACGTAAAGAGATTCGCTTTTATTTTATTTTTTTGCTGCTTCAGCTTCTGCTTCAGCTTTTTCAATTTGTTTTGTTGCTAAGATAACGAATGGTGCGTAAATTAACGCTGAGATAACCACATTAACTGCGGCTAAAACCCCACCAGCTAAACTCTTAGTTGCCAAAATCCCGCCAATTACTGGTGGTGTAACCCATGGGGGCATTACCGTTGCTGCTGGCACAATTCCAGTGGCGGTTGCAATATACGCAACAGTCACAAGTACCATTGGTGTCAAAATAAATGGTACGAACATAATTGGATTCAACACAATTGGAAGTCCAAACATCATTGGTTCATTGATATTGAAAATACCAGGAGCTGCTGATAGTGATCCAATCATTTTGTAAGGTTTATTTTTACGACCAACAATGAAGATGGCAATAATCAAACCAATAGTTGCACCAGTTCCACCTAAGTTAACAAATGAATCGAAGAAAGGTTTGTTAACGATAAAAGGAATTGTTTTACCTTCACTAAGTGCTTTAACGTTAGCTGCAATAGCAGGTGCGTTAATTGTTTGCATTAATGGATCAATCATATTAGCTCCATGTAAACCAAAGAACCATAAGAATGGTGCAATAAATGCTAATAATAATGCTGATGGATATGAATTTGCCAAGCCCATAAATGGTTCTTGAACAAGTTTGTAGAATGATGCAATAATATCAGTTACGCCGAATCCTTGGAATAATGTATTGATAAAGGCAAAGATTGTAACAACAATCATTGCTGGAAATAATGAAGCGAATGCTTTTGCAACAGCAGGTGGAACACCATCAGGCATGTTAACGATTAAATGTTTGTTACCACTTAAACGTTGGAATAATTCTGCTGAAACCAAACCGACAACAAGTGCAACGAATAATCCTACTGAAGACATCCCAGCTAATTGCAAACCACCTAAAGCGAAGAATGAAGCAACTGATACTGTACCAGCAGCCATACCATCTTTACCATATGATTTTGCAACGTTATGAGCTACTAAGAATGCAACGAATAATGACATAATACCAAAACTAGCATTCCAAACGCCTGCTCCTACACCCTTCCAGATTGGAACATCGTTAACTATTTTAGGAAATAGTCCGTCCATAAAATTTGAAAAACCTGGAATTGGTAAGTTATTAATTAATGTTCCCAGAGCACCTAAAATCATAAGTGGCATAATAACAACGAATGCATCTCGAATTGCCACCAAATGTCTTTGTGCCCCAATTTTTGAAGCTACTGGAATAAAGTGAATATCCATCCATTTTATAAATTTGTCCATGAGTAGTTCCTCCTTAAAGTTTAGTACTTATCCTATTTTTTTGTATAGATCTACTACCTCACCAGCTAAGTCTCTAAATGTAATCGCATTCATTAAATGATCTTGTCCATGAACCATTAATAAACTAACTGGTACCGGATCCCCTGAAGCTTCTTGCGTTAACATGGCTGTTTGAGAATGATGTGCTTCAATGAGTGATTTGTCAGCATCAGCTAACTTAGCAGCTGCGGTTTCAAAATCGCCTTTTTTAGCGGCGTGAATTGCTTCCATAGAATCACTTTTAGCGTTTCCACCATTAACAATCAGCCCCATGATTGTTTGCATTTGTGCATCATTTTCGTTCATATCTGATTACCCCTTTTATTTTTTATTTAATTAAGCTTTTAGCTGTTGCAAGAACTTTTTCGCCATTCATCATGCCGTAATCTTGCATATTGATAACTTCTACCGGAATATTTTTGTCAGCAACCTTTTTTTCAAATTCATCTTTCATAAAACGAACTTGTGGGCCTAACATTAAAATATCAACTGGTTTTGATTCAAGCATTGAATCTGCCTCTGAAGCACCAACTGCAAAGATTTCTGAATCATAGTTCTCTGCTTCTGCAGCCTTTTGCATTTTTGACACCAATAAACTTGTACTCATACCCGCTGAACAAACTAACATAATCGTTTTCATAATTTGCCACTCCTTTTTCTATTTATACTCTTATATACGCAAGTTCCATGCCAAAAATAAAGACCATCGAAAAGGCTTTAAGAAAGCGCTTTCGATGGTCTTTTATTTTATTTGCACACTACTAGTCACTATTACACACTGACTTTATTCAACGTATTACCCATAAAAATTTGGACAATATAGGCAACTTCATCATCTGAAATCTTAATATTATACATTTTTTCAACAATAATCAGGGCCGTTTTAACTATTTCCATCTGTAAATGATTCTCAGCTGAAAATTCTTGGACATTCTTAAACGGTTTAATTGATTGATTTTTCAATCTTGAATCTACTAGAAATGCTAGATGCATCATGATCCCTACGATAATCTCTGGATCAAGAACAATCTGTAAATCTGATTAAATTTTAATAATCATGGTTTGAATAGTATGAATTAAATCTGGGACAGAATTAACTGAATTAATACTACCTTCCAATGCATTAATTGTTTCTCGCGTTAAGTCGTTATCAGACAACATCCGCTGCAAAACTTGTAAGGTTTCATCATTAAAGATATCTAAAGCAGAAAAGAATGGCACTCTTTGGTAAGAAACCTCGACGGTACCAACAATTGCCTTCACATCATAATCGCGCATTAATGTATTAATGTGCTTTTTAAATGCATCTTTTTCTAAATATTGCATCCGAATTACTTTAACTTCGTCTTCGTTTACAATTGGCATAATACGATCATATAATCTTGCGGCGACACCTTCGCCGGTAAAACAAGCTACGATAACTGCTTTTTTCCTAGGATGCATATGGAAAAACTGCTCTTTTACAGACGATTCAAAAATATGTTGTGCATTTGCGTAAATATCTTCTAGTTCACGACCGGCAATCGCAATTCTTAATGATTCAAGCACAACTAACGTACTCGTCATTGAAACAGCTCGAATATTAATCCCTGTTTCTTCACCTAACATTGATGCAAAACTAGTTAAAGAGCCCATGTCAGTTAAAAGTAATAACCCTTTTTTCAATTGTTCCTGACTATCCAGTACATAATCTCGTACTTGATCATAAATTTCCGAAACATTTACATCAAGTGGCATATTAATTGCTTTTCCCTTTGTTGTACCAAGTAATTCTTGTGCTGTCTGTAACATAGAAGAAGCCGTTGATGCCCCGTGCATTAGCACGATGATACCGACTTTAATTTCATTTTGTTGTTTCTTAACACTTAAATCAGAGCTCAAAAACATTGTAATAAATCCAATTTCATCTAATGGAATTTCAATATCAAATTCATGTTCAATTTTATCTGCCATTTCCAGTGCAACACGAAAGGCTTTTGGATTTTTTTGTCGTAAATTATTTAAATCAGGATGAATAATTGCGACATTTTTCCTGATTCTTTCAATAGCACTAACAAGGTGTAATCCAAATGCAAATCGTGCATTTTCATTATATTTTTGCCCTAATTTATTCTGGGCTAAGTCATAAACTTCATTGGTAACCGTCCAAATATCATCTGGTAGTAACTCTTTTCGAACGCCTTCACCCGATAATTGTTCAATGTAATCTTTAAAATAACCTTTATCATCTGAATCGATTAACGTTTTAAGATTTAGTGATTTAAAATTCTGTTTATCAGTTTCACTCACTTTTTTATCAATTGTTTCATAAACCGTTGGTTTTTGATCGTTTTTTTCTACCGTTTCGCTATTTTTAAAAGTCACAACTTTTGTATTTTTTTCATTTGTTCGTTTCGCTAAACGTTCCATTAAGACATCAATTTTTTTATATTTGGATTTACCTTCCAAACGTCCTTTTTGAACATTCAATGGTAAGTCTTTTAATCTGATATATAACGAAGCCGTTTCATGCGTTCTAAAATACAAGAAGGCCTTTGCACAAACAACTTTAATATCCCTCTGAATTTGACCAATATTTGCTTCAGGCTCGTATAACATTAATGCAAGCATCGCATCTCGCTCAACAATAATATCTTGGCTCAATCTACCGACTTCTTGTTCAAAAAAATTCATGACTATCCCATAACGTTCATCAATTGTTCGTTTTGAGATAGGCGGTAATGTAATTGCCATTGGAATACGTCGATTAAATGTGCTCAAAAAATTTTCTGACGTTTCAGTCGTTGCCCCAATAATCTGTACACTCGCTTCTTTAGTAATTGAAGACTCTCCTAAAGGCCGATAAAACCCCTTATCAATAAAGGTAAAGAGCATTTCTTGTCCCTCAGGAGGTAATCGATGAATTTCATCTAAGAATAAAATACCACCGTTAGCTTTATCCATTAATCCTTTTTTATCTTGATCAGCACCTGTGTAGGCCCCTTTTTTAACACCAAATATATGCGCAAAAAGTAACTGTGGATTATTCGCATAATCCGCACAATTAAACCGGATAAAAGGCGCATCAGCCTTCACCATTTCTGATTCTAATGCAAACTGATACATACATTCAGCAAACAAAGATTTACCCGTTCCCGTTTCACCAAAAATAATTGTGTGTAGTCCTCTTGGTGGATATAAAATGGCTGCTTCGGCTTGTTGGATCATAACCTTTAATGAATCATTAGACCCGATTAACTTTTTGAAACTCATCTCTTTAACACTTTTATCATTAATTTCTTTTTGACGTGTTTCTTTTTCTTCAAGTGATGCCCACTGATAGAGAACAGGGCGCCCATCACTTTTTGTAACGTCACCATTTTTATATAAATCATTCAAATAACGACTCACATTTGCGCGATTGCAATTAAGCTCGTCTGCAATCTGTGTCGCATCCATCGCTATTTCCTTATTTTTTAAAAGATTATAAATATCATTTTTTCGATCTCCCAAGTTATCACTACTCCCTTACACGCTAAAAGAAAACGCTTACCACTAGTATACCGCAATCTTTTTTACATTTACACACTAATATTTGCTGGCTTACTTTTCTCCTTTTACACAGAAAATCATAACCTAAATAAAAAATCTTACTTTTCAGTAAGATTTTTTATTTACTCTGTAAATATTTTTTTAATTCTACAACACGACTAGCAAGTTCTTTTCCCATATCAGTTTCAGCAATTGTTTGTCTTTTAACTTCACTATCAATAATTCGTTTCACTGAAATAATATCTGTCCCATTTTCAATTGAATCCCACTTAGACGTAAAGGGTTGGTGAGCAACTAATTGTAAGCCATATGAATTAGAGAGCAGCGTATATCCACCAATTCCAGTAGTTGATTGGTAAGCTTTTGAGAAACCACCATCAATCACAATCATCTTTTTATTGGCCATAACCGGCTTGTGCCCACGCTTAACTGGTGTATGCCCATTAATTATTTTACCGTTATCTGGATTAAGCCCGAATTCTTCTAATATATGACGACAAAATGCTTCATCATGTCGTAATTTGTAATACGCATTTGGTATCTCAACTTGAACTTCTTCATCATTAATAAAGTAACGTTCAAAAGTTTTCATCGCATGTTTCCCAAATAAAGGCGATTTGGGTCCTTGCCATAAATACCAAAGTAAATCAGTTTCAAGGTCAGTAGATTTTTTAGGTTTAGCATAGCTTTTACGTAAATTATCTTCAAAAAAAGCTAATAATTCTGGTCCTGCATATGCTTTCCCTTTTAGCTCAAAGCCCTCCAATTTACCTTCTTGTGTAACTGGAATACAGCCGTGAACTAACAAGTTCCCATTATATCGTTTAAACATACTACCACGTGCCATCATAAAATCTAGATGTTCTCGTAATTTAGTCGCATGGATAAATGATTCTACTAATTTATCCATTATTTCTGACTCATCATCTGTTAATTTATACGGATCTGCCCAATCAACTGTTTGAAAACAAGTATCTTGTAGTGAATAATGTTTCCCATCGATTTCTATTTTTGACCCTTTGTTCCAAATCTTTTCTAAAATCGCACGATTTGCCATATCAAAATCAGGACGTCTTTTAATAATCTGTCCTTCTAATTTAAATTGAATAATAGCGATTGCCTGGTGTATTTTGGTCATTAAAAGTCGTTCGTCTTCTTTGATTTTTTCTTGTGCTGAATTAACTTTCGGTGAAAATGCTGGATTATCTTGATACGTTTTATCGGCAAATGTTGCTAAATGGCGTAAATTAATCCCATATGCATCTTCAACAATAGCTAAATTATTATATCTAGCACAAATTCGCAATAAATTAGCGATACATAAAGGCGAGCCAGCAGCACCACCTAACCATAAAATATCATGATTTCCCCATTGAATGTCAACTGAATGATAATCAAGAAGTGTCTTCATAATTTTATCTGGCGCAGGACCACGATCAAAAATATCCCCAATTACGTGTAAATGGTCAACGATTAACCTTTGAATCGTATACGCTGTAGCCGTTAAAAATGCTTCTGCTTGATTTAATTTAATTAAATTTTCTATTATACGATTATAATAATCTTTTTGATCAAGTTCATTGGAATTACTATATAATAATTCCTCTGTTATATACATAAAATCAGGTGATAGTGCCTTTCGTACCTTCGAACGGGAATATTTTGTTGCTGTCTTTTGTAACAACTCTATCATTCTGGCAATGGTATCTAAATACCACTGCTCCAATTCAGGTTGTGAAGTGAATTGTTGTTTTTTAGCAATTAGTTTTTCTTCTGGATAATAAATTAAGATTGCAAAGTCCTGTATACTCTCTTCAGTCAAACGGCCTTCAAAAATTTCTTGAATTTTTTGTTTAACATTTCCTGAACCATTTCTTAAAACATGTTGAAATGCGTTATATTCACCGTGAACATCACTAACAAAATGCTCCGTTCCTTTGGGTAGATTAAGAATGGCCTCTAAATTAATAATTTCAGTGACAATACTTTGTTTAGTCGGAAATCTTTTTTCCAATAACGTTAAATAATAGGGATTCATTTAAATGGCCTCCTTCATTTTATGATGCGCTTACAGTCACTATACCATGCCGGTTTGCCAATACCAATTACAACTTATTAAATGAGTCATATTATTATATATAAGCTTTTTTATAAACCAGCTACCTATACCAAAAAAGCAGACCAAAAGTTTTGGCCTGCTTCATTTATTCTTATTTAGTTTGAACAATTGCCGAAACTTCATTGGCTTTAACTGTCTCATTCAAATGATCAAACGTTATATTAGACACTTTATCCATATTCGTTAAAACGACCATCATCGTTGTTTCCTTACCAGCAGCTTTAATTGCGTTTAAATCAACTCGCGCAACTAAGTCACCTGGTTTAAGAGTTTCGCCTTCAGAAATAGTCACTTCAAAAGGTTTACCTTCTAATTGAACGGTATCAATTCCCATGTGTAATAGGACTTCTAATCCCGTTTCAGTCGTGATACTAATTGCATGTTTCGTTGGAAAGATACTTGCTACTTTACCAGCAACCGGTGTATAAATTTCGCCATTAGCTGGTTCGACTGCATAACCATCACCCAACATTTTTTCAGCAAAGGTAGCATCTTTAACATCCGAAATAGACATTAATTCGCCCTCTGCAACCGTATAAAACGTTTCACTACCAATAACCGTTGAATCATTATGATTAGCTGTAGCGCTTGATTTATCCGTCTCAGCCTGTAACTTTTCATTACTTAATGAAATAGAATCAGCCTTTGACTCATATAACTTACCAAGCTCGTCAGCAACAAATTGAACTTCAGTTCCAATAACGACTTGAATATTTGTTTTATCGATAACTTTAAACCCAGCAGCACCTGATGCTTTAAGTGCATCTTCATTAATATGGCTTGTATCTTTAACTTGTAGACGAAGACGGGTTGTACAATTATCAACGACTGTTAAATTATCTTTACCACCAATAGCAGCGTAAACAATTTGAGCTTGTCGTGCATATTTGTCATCCCCTAATTCAGGCGATAGTTGAATATCTTCAGTAATTGGTTCGCGACCTGGTGTCATTAAGTTAAATTTCTTAATGGCAAAATTGAATAGTGTGTAATAAATAATTGCCATCACAACACCTTGTACCAACAGCATTAGTGGCATATTAGCCATTGGTACACGTATACTCAAGACGTAATCAACTAAGCCCGCACTAAATGTAAATCCAGCTGTCCAGTGCATAAATGCGGCAAAAGCTAAAGATAACCCGGTTAATGCCGCATGAATGACGTATAAAGGCCATGCAACGAACATAAATGAAAATTCTAAAGGTTCACTCACGCCTGTGAAAAATGATGCAAATGCACCAGCTAGCATCAATGAGCCAACTTCTTTTTTACGTTCAGGTAAAGCATTTCGATAAATGGCATACGCACCAGCTGGTAGCCCAAACATCATGATTGGGAAAAATCCTGCCATGTACATACCTGTAGTTCCTTTAATTCCTGTATTACTCCAAAAGTTCCCGATATCATTAATTTTAGCAACGTCGAACCAAAATACTGAATTCAACGCTTGATGTAATCCGGTTGGAATTAAAAGCCGGTTGAAGAATCCGTATAAACCAGCTCCAACCCATCCAAGTCCAACCATAAACTTACCAAATGCAACTAACCAAGCATAAACAACTGGCCATGCAAATAATAAAGCTAAGGTAACAAAAATCATTACCAATGCTGACATAATGGGTACTAATCGTTTCCCACTAAAGAATGAAATAGCCATTGGTAACTTCACACTATGGAAACGATTATACATTGCTGCCGCAATTAATCCGGCAATAATCCCAATAAACACATTACTACTGATAGAACTAAATGCAGGATCAACATCTGTTACTTTTACTCCTAATAAAGCCGCAACCGAAGTCGGTTCCAACATTTTAACTGGAATTTCAAATGCAACAACACCAGCTAACGCAGCTGCGCCATCCTTGTTAGTCGACATTCCTAAAGCTAAACCAGCAGCAAATAATAATGCTAGATTACCTAGAATTGCGTTTCCGCCGGCCTGCATAAATGCCGCCGCAAACCAATCTTGTGGCAACCAAGTTCCAATTCCAACCAGTAATGCTGCTGCCGGTAGTACTGCGATAGGCAACATTAACGAACGTCCCATTCTCTGTAAATAACTTTTCATTTTTTATCCCCTTTTTTTCTTATAAAAACTATCATACAGGTTAGACCAAAAAAATTCAAATCAAATACAAATCAAGTGAAAAACGTGTATACAAGGCTTTAGAAAATAAATTAAACATCTATACCAATTTTATTTTTTAGACAAAAAAAAAGTTGCTTAATTATATTAAGCAACCAACTTTTTAGAAAACAAGCGTCCCCACACTAAATTTTCTCTTCGATATTCTGTGTCCTAATCAATAAACTCTTTGAATCATTTATTTACAAGACTTATTATGCCATGTAATTCCCCATAAAAAATATTAATATTTGAGGGTTAACTCGCAAATTTTGACATTTACAGCTTATTTACTGATATGACGGTCTTTTGTCCTTCTCGTAAGGGCAACTTCATTTAAAGTATTTAACGCTTTATTGTATTCAGGATTAAAATAAAAATCCATTGATGATAATTTAGCCATCGTCATTTGCATATTAATAGCTACTGACATGATATTAATCATATCTAAAATATCATGTTTCGAATAAATTTGTGCACCAACAATGACTTCAGTATCTTTCCTGTACACAACTTTTATAAGTATTTTGGAACCATTTTTAACGTAATCATATTGAATCTTATTTTCAATTGTATTGGATAGAACATCCAATCCGATATATGGTGCGTTTTCTTCAGTGACACCTGTCGTTGCTAAATAATGACCGAATAAGTTCATCCCCGCTGTTCCTTGCGTCGTTTCAACTTTAACAGGACTAAATAGACCCGTACAGTTATACGCCGCCACAATTGCACCTTTAATAGCGTTATTAACAAGAGGTTGATACTCTCGACGTTGGCTGACAGTTTGTTTAAATCCGGCATTATCACCTGCTGCATAGATGTCTTTATCACTTGTCTGCATGTAATCATTGATTTTAATGGTATTATTTTGATTAAGTTCAACAGCGTCTCTCAAAAAATCATTGTTAGGTTTTAATCCAACCGAAAAAACGACTAAATCACAGGCGATTTCTTGGTCAGTTGTCGAAACGCTAACTATTTTGTTATTCTCATCCACATTAATAGCATGAACATCATTTTTTAATACAATCTTTATCCCTTTTTCTCTTAAATCATCAATTATCCGATTACCAATTTCTTGATCTACGTACCGTGTCAAAACACCTCCCATAGCTTCAACTACTGTAACATCAACTTTTTCGCCTTTACGTCCCTCATAAATTGAGCTAGCTAATGCAAGCCCCACTAATCCTGCACCAACAATTAAAATACGCCTATTAGTTGGGCACAACTGTTCCATAGCCTTTTTTGATTCTTCTAAATTTTTATAAAAAACAACATTTTCATTATCTATCCCTTTAATATGTGGTTTAACAACCTTAGACCCATTAGCTAAAATTAATTTGTCATAGTTGCTGTAACTGTATTGTTTATCTGCATTAACAAAGTATAAACGTTTATCCTCCGTACTAACGTGCAACACTTCAGTACCAAGCATCAATTTAATACCTTCAGACTCTAACGCAGCAGGTGTCGCATAACTCGCTTCTTCTAAGTTATCAATAACCCCATCAAATAACAAATTAATTCCAGATGAGATATAGCTAACGCTATCTTTCATTTCCATAATAATTACTTCGGCATTTGGATCTGATTTTGAAATTGTTCTAGCGGCAGCTATCCCTGCGTGCGTTCCGCCGATAATGACATACTTCATTATTTTTCCTCCAAGCTTTGCGTGTTAATTTTTCTAACCTTATCAATTTCTAAAATTTCATTTACGACATCAGTAATAACTTGATCTGAACTAACACCAATTTCTGACATCACATATAATGGTGAATTAAATTGATCTTGGTTAACACCCATCCTATTTGTCACAATTAAATCATATTCTTTACCTTCTTGATAAATTTCTACTTGAGCGTTTAAAACGCTGCTTAAAACACGTTCCATAATGATTACGGTTAGTTTTTCCATAATTGGATCACGATTAATTAATAAGCCAATTTTTAAAACGTCATCAAACTCGAAGTTTAAAATATTCAAGATATATAAATACTGATTTTGTAGATAATATAAATCATCTGGCGAATTTAAGCCATCGAACTGTGTAACAGATTGATACGCCGTCAATAATTTTTGAATGATCTGCGAAAAGTCTTCTCGTTCTAATGATTTACGATTAAATTCCATAATTGTTCGATTATAACTAAAACTTTCACCTTTAAATATGGCTAATTTGCTGTATGAATTAAATAAATTATAAGAAATTTTTGAATCCCGTTTGAAGTAAGTATATTTCTCAATATCACTCCAAAAAAGACTAATTGCACTATTGATGGGTGTTTTTTTATCAATATCGTCATCTTTAATTTGAACATATAATTCAGAATCGTTTTTAATTAAATCAAATCCAATTAAAAAGTAATAGAACCCAACAGCATCTTCTTCAGAAAAGGAAAGTGAATATTTTTTTAAAAATCTAAAAAGACTTAATTTAACTTTACTGTATGCGAGATTATTTTTGATTAATTCACGAGAAATAGGCGTTAATGTCTGAACATGTTGCTCTTTATATGAATTAATTCGAATATAAATTTTAAGCCATAGAAAAACTCTAAGTTTCTCGTCGTCTTTCCATCCTAAGTCATATTGTTCATCTAAAACATTAACGTAATCGTTAATCGTCTCATTTCTAGATAAGAGTTCTTCGCGATCAGTGAATGGAACCACCCTAATGAAAAAAAGGTAATAAAAATAATTCAGTTGAATTTTAGTCCCAACTAATCGTCGATTTTTAATTTTTAGATCAAATCCTGCTAACGTTTCATTTAATTCTTTAATTCACCTTGTTATTGACGACCCACTGATATGTAATTCGTTCTCAAGATCAATTAAATTCAATGTTTCATTCGCATACAAATACATTATTATTTTGTATTTATACGATTCTCTTAAAAAATCAGTACTAATATTCGATAAATTTGTCGTACCATCTACTTCAAATTCAACGTTATTAGCGCTCACTTCAAAATGAACATGACCTGAAGCGGTAGCTTCCTCAAGCGTTATTTCAATATTTTTTAGGTACATTCGTAAAGAATTACCAGATATTTGGAGTAATTCCATTAATTTTTTCTTACTTAAATAACCACCATGTGTTTGTAATAGTTCTAGTATTTGGTTAAAAGTTCTTTCCTGCCCATCTAAAAAATCTTCCATATACATAAAAAAATCCCCAGCTTCACTTGACCACTTACCCAATACGATTAAAAAGGCCAATTTAATTTAATTCTATTAATATGTTACCGCGAAAAGTGATAAATTGGTATTAATAATTTTATTTTTAATTTTATTTAATTTACCCCTTGCATTTTCGGTATATACTTGTTATATTAAATGAGTAACCTAATCAATAAAACTTATTCAGTACCTCCCCCAAGGACTGAATACCAAAATCAATCCCCCAATTGATTTTGACTGTTTTACCCTTTTCGACACTGTAACTTATGTTACGATGTCGTTTTTTTTTGCCTAAAAATAAGTATTTACTCTTTCAAAACCTAACTTTATCAATGCTTATACGCTAAATATACCTAACTTCTTTATTCTCTTTTATTTAACATAATTTCGTCACACTTTCTTCATAATTACTTGTTATTATATAAACATACCTTAATTAAATAACTTTTAACTTTAATTTGTTCTCCCAAACAAATTAAAATGATAATTAATTTCTTCCCGAATATTAATTATCCCTACTCCTTTTAATCCATTACCTCTCCCAGGTAGTGGATTTTTTTTATTGGCCTTGCATAATTTCAATGATTGCTTGATAGTCTGAACCTGGCGTCACTATATGAACACCATTAAAAAGGTTTGATAACGATTCAATTAAATTTTGCGAAGCTGCAATACCGACCTTACGTTCATCATTTTGCAACGCCGCTTGTTTCAATTCTGCCATAAACTTATTTGGTAGTTCAATACCCTGAACGTTATCTTGAATAAATTGAGCACGCTCAAATGAAAGTATCGGCATTACACTGATAAAAATAGGTATAGCCACTTCATTAATGGTGATCCAATCTTTTAATCGCTGAACATTTGTCATATCAAATACCGGTTGCGTGATAATATAATCTACTCCTGAATGAATTTTTCGATTAATATCTTCAAATTCAAAATCTAAATTTATCGCATTAATATTAAATGCCCCACCAACTTTAAATTGTGATTTACTATTTAATTCACGATTAGATGGCGATATTCCTTGATTCATTTTTTTAATTGTTGTAATTAATTGTTGCGATGTTAAATCATAGACATTTGTGGCACCTTGTATTTTTGTAGGATTCCCTTTAATAATCATTAAATTATTTAAACCAACAGCACTTAATCCCATTAATTTAGATTCTAATCCGACTAAGTTGTAATCCCGTGTTGTTAAATGTAGGATTACTGGAATCTGTTTTTCACTAAGTTTATATCCCAATAATATATTTGAAACGCGGGGCATCCCTAAAGGATTATCCGTAATTGATAATGCGTCAATATCTAATTTCATTAGTGCGCTAGCACCTTTAAAAAAATTATCCAGATTAAGCGTGCTTGGCGTATTCCACTCAACTAAAACCGTTTTGGTCATTTTCACTTTCTCTATAAAATTCAAAATACCTTCCTCCAAATCAAATTTCATATCACCTTACAATGTTAATTGTAAACTAACAAAACTGTCACATGCCTATGTTTTAATAAATAAAGCCGTATACTATAAATATACACACAAGATACTTTGTGTGTAACTTAATTCTACTATAAAAAAATACGATTATATTTTAGTTTAATTTTTCATCTAGATCTAACCTACTCCCCCCAGAGTCTCGAATAGATTAGTATTTTCTCACCACTACTTTTAAAAGTAGTGGTGTTTTTTTTACATTTATAGTTTTTCTTTTTAACGTCATATTTTCTTCACATTTACTTGTTAGAATAACTTCATACCTTAATTAATAACTTTTAATTTTAATTTATTTCCCCGAATAAATTAAATAAGATGATCAACTTTCCCCGAAGTTAATCACCCTTACCCTTTTCCGACATTGCCTCCCCTTGTAATGTCGGTTTTTTATTTGCGTTCTATTTCTAGTAGTTGCTTTTTCATATTAATCCCACCGCGATAACCCCCTAAGCTGCCATCTTTTCTTAAAATACGATGACAAGGTATTACAATTAATATAGGATTACGACCAACTGCACTAGCAACAGCGCGAATTGCTTTAGGATAATCAACTTCTAAAGCTAACTCAGAATACGTTCTCGTTTCACCGTATGGAATAAGTTGAAGTTGTCCCCAAATTTCTTTTTGCAGCATCGTCCCACTCAAATTAAAATCAACGGGGATCGTAAATTTTTGAATTTCATGGTCAAAATAGGCTTGTAGTTCTTCAATTATACTTTTAAAAATCTTGTCATTCTCTTCGAATTTAGTTCTTGGATAAAATATTTCAATTTCACTTCTTAACCCATTAGGCGACCCAACAAAACTCAATCCTTTATCAGTCATCCCTAGCCAAAAATAATCCGTGCCATTAAACCAATTCATTAAGTACATGTCAAAATCTCCTATTCAATCCCAGACAAATTTGCGCCATGAACTTCTGCGATATTATATACGATGATAAATGCATTTGGATCAATCGTATGCACCTTATTTAACATTTGTTGATAATTTTGATTTTCAACAATAATCATCAACATTTCTTTGCTTTCACCTGAATAACCACCTTTAGCATCAAAGATTGTTAGACCTCTATCTATAGTTGTATTAATATCTTCTTTTAATTTTTTTAATCCCTCTTCTGTACTCATCACATATAAAACTTTTTTACGGTCCAATCCCGTTTCAATATAATTCATAATTAAATACGTGATTATTAAAGAAAAAATCGCTAAAATAAATGCTTCAGAACCCGAGACAAATATATTGAAAAAACACACAATACCATCAATTATTAATAGACTGGTTGCAGGTTTAATATTGAAATATTTTTTGATTATTAGTGGTGGAACCGTTGTTCCACCACTGGATGCATCAATTCGATAGAGAATTGATATTCCCACCGCAAAAACTGCGCCACCGACAATAACAGCTAATAATCTATCCTCGACAATATTTATTTGAGGCGTAATCGCTAAAAATAACGGTAATACAAAACTACCAATCATAATTTTTTTAGTCGTTGAACGCTCTAACATAAAATAAGCCAAGATCAATAGCGCCATGTTAATGCTCAATAATACAATCGAAACGTTCCAATTAAAAGCTGTTTCTAAAAGGATTGCAATACCAGTTGCACCACCAACCGCAACTTCTTGTGGTGCGTAGAAAAAATTAATACTTATTGCAATCATTTCTAACCCAATTAACATTAATAAAAATTGAATAACTTGTGGTTTCATCCTATTTATCATAAAGGCCCTCTTTCTGTTCTAAATTTGTAACCCCTTACTATTTAGCATACCGAATTTTATATCATAAAACAAATTTTCGATTTATGGCACAAAAAAAGCATCTCTAAACAGAGATGCTTTTACTACTTTATTCGAAACTTTCAGTTGTCATTGAAGCTTTGTATAAATCAATAACATCATTTACTGACATATCAACATAAACAGCACTATCTAATTTTCCAACTCTAACAGCTGATTCAGCCATTACTTTAAAGTTTGTTTCTTCATTGATGTCAACACCGGGTAACGTTGTTGGTACACCTAACGATTTAACCCAGTCATAAACTGATTGAATAGCTTTATCAGCAACGACTTGGTCATCATCATCTTGAATATGCCAAACATTGCGACCAAATTTAGCAAACTTAGAAACCGTATCCGCAGATAAAACGAATTTCATCCAACGAGGTGTTATAATACCTAGCCCAACACCATGAGTAATATCGTAGTACGCTGATAACTCATGTTCAATAGAATGGGATGTCCAGCCATCTTGATAACCTAATCGCATAATACCATTTAATGCCATTGTTGATGACCACATTAAATTAGCACGAGCATCATAGTTATCAGGTTCCGCAACTGCAATTGGTGCCCATTTAATAACTGTTCGCATGATACCTTCAATCATACCGTCAGAAACATCATTATTTTTTTCTTTATCAAAGTATTGCTCTGTCAAATGAGAGAAAATATCAATTGAACCAGCAGCAGTCTGCCATTTTGAAACACTCATTGTTAATGCTGGATCCAAGAATGAAACAGCTGGTGTTTTGGGACCAAAACTACCTATTTTTTCATTTGTTTCTGGATTTGAGATAACTGATCCAGCATTCATTTCAGTACCAGTAGCTGCTAACGTTAAAATATCGACAAAAGGTAATTGATCAATTTTGAAACGTTTTGAGGGGTCTAATGATAAATCCCAAGGATCTCCTTCATAAAATGCTGCTGAAGCAATCATTTTTGAAGCATCAACAACAGAACCACCACCGACAGCTAAAATAACATCAATTTTATTTTCTTTAGCTAACTTTTGACCTTCACGAACTGAACCCACTTTAGGGTTTGGTTCGATTCCTGCTAATTCAACAACATTTAAATCACTCAAAATTTTCTTTACTTTGTCATATAAACCTGAACGTTTAATTGATCCACCACCATATGTTAATAATACATTGGGACCAAATTGTGCAACCGCATCATGTAATTCTGTTTCGATACGATCTGAACCAAATCGAATATCAGTTGTATTTTTAAATTGAAAATCTTTCATAAATATAATCTCCTTTGTATTTTGAAGTTATAGTCAAAGTTATTTCAAATGAACAACTACATTATAACCCCTTTAGGCGATGTCATTCCAATACAAGCCTTTACTAAAAGAAGATTCACCATTTTACTGGTGAATCTTCTATAAATATAAACGATTATTGTGTGACTCTTTTAGCTTCATCTTTTGCATGAATCATGCTTAAAATTTTTCTTGAAATTGGTCCAACAATAATTAGTTGTAACGGTACCGCAACAATAATATTGTGTCCAACAGTAGAAAGATAAGCAGACCAGAAATGAGCAGGCATACCACCTTCAATAAGTAACCCATAAAGTGACATAAAAGCGACCATTCCACAAATCATCATTCCTGAGATTGCGAGAATCATTTGCCACATTTTATCATGATTAAGAGGTAACTTATCAGCAATTGCCATCGCAATTTTACCGACAACTAAAACATCTAAGATAAAAGCAACAATAAAACCAGGAATGAATCCAAGTAATAACGTCACAAGACCTAGTTTTCCGACTAATAATAAATTGTATGCACTCATAACGAAAACCATCATCGAGCACATTAATGTTGTAAAAATAATTCCTTCTTTTGCATTTGTTGGCATATATCATTCTCCTTAATAACTTTAATAAAATATAATGTTACACAAAATAACTCACTGTCATAAGTCTTTTTTTTGAATATTAAAGCATTCTCATTGTAAGCGATTAAATCGATTGATTGTGCTACCAATTACATTACGTTATACTATATCCATAACGATTAAGGGGAGATTTCTATGTTAATTGCACTTATATTATCTTGGATTGTTGCACTTGAACACTTATTTATTATGATTCTTGAACTATTTTTCTCAACTAGTTCAATCGCTCAAAAAGCCTTTGAATTAAGACCAGAATTTTTAAATCAGAAAGAATCAAAAGTATTAATGGCTAATCAAGGGCTATACAATGGTTTTATTAGTATCGGTCTAATGATTGTACTTTTCATTCTAACTGGTGCTGCGCTTAAATCAATGTTGTTGCTTTTTACAGGATTTGTTTTTATTGCTGCTGTTTTTGGTAGTTTAACATCTGCAAAAAAAATAATTTTAGTACAAGGATTACCTGCATTACTGGCCTTTATCGCAATTACTTTAGCTTTATAGACTAACTAAAATAACGTTAATCATTAAGATTAACGTTATTTTTTTACGCTATTTAATTTTTAACGCTTCAAGTTGAACCTCAATATCAGCTAATTTAACATCAGCCTCTAAAAGAGATGCAGCAGTATAAGCACTTTCGATTAAAGCTGTATCGTACAGATGAACTTTTTTATCTGTGAATTCCATGACCATATTTAAATTCATCTTAGCACTTCCTAAATCATAAAAAGCTAACAACTCATCGGCACTATTTTCGTCAAAAGCTGCTTGGATTTTATCAAATGATGTACCAACTCCGTTATCATCAGTCCCACCAGCTGTTGTGATTGAGACACTTGCTGCAACTTGATCTAATAGTCGCTTGATACCTTCTGCAATTTCAGGAACATGCGATACAATTACAACCCCATATGTCATACTAGCACCCCCGTTTCCAGTAATGCCTCAAATAAATAGCCACTCGACATAGCTCCTGGATCAACATGACCGACAGAACGTTCTCCGAGATATGATGCACGTCCCTTTGTTGCAACAAGCTCTTTGGTTGCTTCAACATCTGCTTGTATTTTTTCAACTGTTATTTGCTTCATTTTAATATCCCCTAAAACTGGATTCCAAACATCAATCATGGTTTTAGCTCCAACATCTGAATCACCGCGTCTTTTAATACCATCTAGTCCCGCAGCTATTAATTTAGCTGGATCATTTGTTTCTTTACTTAATTTAGACATTTCAATAAAAGCCGTTCCATAAAGTGGCCCAGAAGCACCACCAACAGATTTAATAAAGGCCATTGCGACACTTTTAAATAAGTCTGATAAGGATTCAAATTTTTGATTTTTTAATAAATCTTGAATTGTTTCGGCACCACGAGCCATATTATTTCCGTGGTCTCCATCACCAATTGGTGTATCTAGCTCACTCAAATAAGCTTTATTTTCACTTATTTTCTCTGAAAAAATCTGGAACCATTCTGTTGTATTTTCAATTGTTAGCATTTTATTATCTCCTCTTACCAAGCGATTGTATCTACCGTATAATTTAAATAAGAAAGCCATTTATCATCTTCAATTTTAAATAATGTCAAAGAAATTCCAGCCATATCTAATGATGTCATATAATTACCGACCTTTGTAAATGCGACATCGACTTTTTTATTATTTAATTGATCAAGCGTATCGTTCATAAAAATATATTGTTCCATTAACGGTGTTGCTCCTAATCCGTTAACTAAAACGGCATATTTATCATCAGATTTCATATCAAATGCAACTTTTAGTTTACTTAGTAACTCTTCAACCAATTCCTTAGAAGGTTTTAATTTTTCACGACGATATCCGGGTTCACCATGAATTCCTACGCCATATTCAACTTCATCATCTGCAAGTTCAAATCCTGGTTTACCAACTTCTGGGACGGTCGCACCACTCAATGCAATCGCAATTGTTTTAATATTTGGCATCACTTTTTTAGCAAGTTCATCTATTTCATCTAATGTAGCTCCTTGATCTGCAGCAGCACCCAATATTTTATGCATGAACACTGTTCCCGCAACACCACGTTTTCCTTGTGTATATAGACTATCTTCAACTGCAATATCATCATCTACAACAATTGATTTCACTTTAATTTCATCTATTTCAGCAAATTCTTTGGCCATATCAAAATTCATGACATCGCCGGAGTAATTTTTCACAATACAGAAAACACCTTTACCGTGATTAGCAGCTTTGATTGCTTCATAAATTTGGTCTGGCGTGGGTGAAGTAAAAACTTGTCCAGCAACTGCACCTGACAACATACCGGGACCTACAAAACCAGCATGGGCAGGTTCATGTCCACTTCCACCACCACTAATGAGTCCAACTTTATCTTCCATCGATGCCACATCACTTCTAACCATAGCTTCCGTACTATCAATTTTACGTAGGTATTGTGGATAAGCCTTAACTAACCCATTAACCATTTCACTTACAATATTTTTTGGATCATTAATTATTTTTTTCATAGTATCCCCTTTTCTGTCTGTTTTAGGTACTTCTCCATTATATTGCAAACGTTTACAAATAACCAATTAAACTAGCTTTTATTAATAATTCCATGACCATTCAATTCTCAAGACACAAAAAAAGAGTTTCCAAAATCATAACGATTTTGAAAACTCTTTTTGAAAGAACTAAATAATAAATTATTTAGCTGCGCTTGTACCGAACCATTCAATACGATCTTCAACAAGATCAGTGATTGCTTTTGTACCTGGTGCAAATAATTTACGAGGGTCATAACCTTTACCTTGTTGGTCTTTACCTTCTTCAATATATTTACGAGTAGCAGCAGCGAATACTAATTGACATTCAGTATTAACGTTGATTTTTGAAACACCCATTTTAATAGCTTTTTGGATTTGGTCTTTAGGAATACCTGAACCACCATGTAATACAAGTGGTTGTTCGATTACAGCAGCTAATTCAGCTAAGCGATCGAAGTTTAAACCAGTCCAGTTAGCTGGGTATTGGCCATGAATATTACCAATTCCACAAGCTAAGTAGTCGATTCCTGTTGCAGCAAGTTCTTTAGCTTCGTTAACGTCAGCTAATTCACCAGCTCCGACAATTCCATCTTCTTCTCCACCAATTGAACCAACTTCTGCTTCAACTGAGATACCTTTAGCATGTGCTAAAGCAACGATTTCTTTTGTTTTTTCTAAGTTTTCTGCAAATGGTAAATCATGACCATCAAACATAACTGAGTTGTAACCAACTTCGATACATTCTTTAGCAGCTTCAAAATCACCATGATCTAAATGCATAACAACGGGAACAGTGATACCCATTGATTTAATAGTGTCTTGAACAAGGTGTAAAGCTAATTCATATCCACCCATATATTTTGCAGCACCCATTGATGTTTGGATTAAAACTGGAACACCTTTTTCTTGGGCTGCAGCAAGAATACCGCGAGTCCATTCTAAGTTGTTTGTGTTAAAAGCACCAACAGCGTAATGACCTTCACGAGCAGCGTTAAACATACTTGTACCATTTACTAATGACATTTGAAGTCCTCCTAGATAAATTACAATACGTCTGTATTGCATTTTTTAATACAGGTACATTTTAGCACATTTAATCATCAGATAAAACTTTCATTTTTTAAATAAAACTAATTATCAATAATTTTAATATAAAGGCAACCGTTCATCATTGATTTAACAGACTTACACACTAACATCTTCAAATTTAAATTCATTGATATTAATTAAACCCATATCAGTTATTTTCAATTCCGGTATCACCGCTAACGACATAAAGCTTAATGTCATCACAGGATCCACCGTATCATTAATGCCGAGCTCTCTATAAGCAACTTTATTAAATAGTTCAAGCTGTTCTGATATCCATTCTCCAGATTGGTCACTCATCAATCCGCCAATTGGCAATGGAATTGATATTAAAACTTTGTTATCTTTTGTCAGGACCATCCCACCTTGAATATCTTTCAAAGTCTCAATTGCCAACGCCATATCTTGATCATTAGTTCCTGTTGTAATTAAATTATGTGAATCATGTGCAATAGAAATAGCAATTGCCCCATGTTTAATACCGTAATCTTTCAAGACACCCGTGAAAATATTTCCCGTTTCATGGTGCCGTTCAATAACTGAAATTTTAGAAACTGGAATACTTGAATCGTAGATAAAATTACCTAGTTCATCACGACTAACATTAATTTCTCTATCTATTGTAATTGCTTCGTTAGGAATTACTTCAATTGCATGAACTCTATTACTTGTTAGAGGCAGAACTAATTTTTCTTGACTAAAGTTAGCTAAATGGACTGACGATTGGACACTATCAATTGTATAGCTTTTAGTTTCTAGTAAATATTTTCCCTCTTCAGCAACTTTTTCACCAGCAATATAGACACTTGAAATTAGCATATCCGTTAAATCACTAATAATTGTTAAGTCTGCTCTAAGTCCAGGTGCAATAGCACCTCTATCTTTAAGCTCACAACACTCAGCGGTATTAAGTGTCGCCATTTGAATGGCAACTAAAGGATCTATACCTTCTTCGATACAAATTTTCAAACTATTATCTAAATGACCCTTTTCAATAATTGTTTTCGCTTGGACATCATCTCCACATAGAATGGCCCTTCTAGAATTAGTGGTTGTGACACCTTTTAATAGTGTTCTTAAATTATGCGTGACAGATCCTTCACGTAGGAAGACGTACATACCACGGCTTAATCGATTTTGCATTTCTTCAAGGGTTGAGCATTCATGATCATTTTGAATTCCTGCGGCAATATAGGCATTTAAATCTTTGTCATAAACTTGAGGACTATGCCCATCAATTCGTTTATTTAAATTTTTTGCGACCAGTAATTTATCTAAAATATCACTCTCAGCATTAATCACACCAGGGAAATCCATAAATTCAGCTAAGCCACTTGTCTCATTATTCGTGAGTGGTTTAATCATGTCTTTGGCCGAAATAACCGCTCCAGAATTTTCCATTTTTGTTGCTGGAACGCATGAAGGCAGCATGTATTGGATATTAAGGGCTGTTTCTTTAGCTGCATTAATCATATAGTCGAGTCCAACTAGGCCCGCTACATTCACAATTTCATGTGGATCTGCCATGACCGTTGTTGTCCCATGCGGCGTTATTAAACGGCCAAACTCTTCTGGTCCAACGTAGGCAGATTCTATATGAATATGTGGATCAATAAATCCTGGTGAAATATATTGACCATGAACATCAACCGTCTTATCCCCATCATATTGGCCACCGATTCCAGCAATAAGGCCATCAACAATTGCGACATCCCCAGTCATTACCTGTGCATTATAAACATCAATAATTTTGCCATTAGTTAAGACTAAATCAGCAGGAATTCGGCCAGCAGCAACATCAATTAACTTCTTTAAATTTTCTTTTTCCATCATAACTCCTTATCCTTTAAGAGATGATATCTTAATAATTGGATCAACTATTTCTAAAGCGACACAATCTACCATGCCTAAATCAGTAATTGCCAAATCTGGAATTGCCGTAATTGGTAAAAATGACATATAAAATATTGGATCAGGTAAATCACTACCCATTAAATTTGACCCTTTTCTTAGCGCAATTTCGCCAGTTTCAATTTCACTTGGTAATAAGTCGCTCATGATACCACCCACAGGTAATGCTAAAAATGAAATAATTTTTCCATCAATAACAACAATTTGACCACCGCCTGCTTTAATTAATTCATTTGTAGCAATCGACATATCATTTGCATTGACACCCATAACGACAATATTATTATCATCAGGTGCAGAAGATGATGCCATTGCCCCTTTTTTCAAGCCCCATCCAGATGTAAATCCAAGTGCCTGATTTCCATTTTTACCAAATCGTTCTAATACAGAAACTAAAGCGACATCTTTTTCTGGACTAGGTTGTACGATATTATTTTCTATCGTTAATTCAACATCTTTTCTTTTTCGAACAAAAGCACCCTGACTATTAATTGTTTGGACAGTTGCCATTCCTACTTTTTCATTAACTTTATATTCAAAATCTTTTTCAGAGGTTAACTCATGCTTCAACTGGCCTTTAAATAAATTACTTCTGATTGGTGCAATCAACATTTCACTTATTTTTTTATTTTTGGCAACAACTTTGCCCCGACTAATAACCATTTCTACATTAAATGAACTTGGCTGATCAACAATCAATATGTCAGCAAGTCTTCCTGGCGATACAGACCCAACTTGATCATCAATTCGATAAGCTTCAGCACTATTTATTGTTGCCATTTGAATTGCTGTAATTGGTTCTACACCTGCTTGAATAGCTAATTTAACAAGGTTATCAAGATGTCCTTTTTGTAAAATATCAGATGCAGTTACATCATCTGTACAGAAACTAACATGTCGTGCAATTGCTGGATTAACTTCAGTAACTGCTCGAATATTTTCTGCCAAGAAATGTGTAACGGATGATTCCCTGATTAAAATATTCATCCCATTCCGTGCTTTTTCAACAAGCTCCTCATGACTATAACTTTCATGATCTAAGCGAACACCACTTGCTAAATACTCATTCAATTTCAATCCGGTTGCCATTGGTGCACAACCGAAAATGGGTTGGTGATTATTTTGTGCGTGAACCAACGTTTTTAACGTATCTTCATCTTGTGTTTCAACAGCTTCTCTAACCGTTTCCCAGATACCGTAACATTCTGTCCATTTTTGAATTGTTTCTTGAACATCTGAATCGATGTTAAAAGCAATTGTTGATTTTGGAATTGTATATGGTGTCTTATATGGTGCACCCCAAAATAAATTAAGCGGTAATTTTTCTACCTCTTTAAAAACTTCTTGAACACCTTCTAGTCCGGCAACTGATATTGTTTCATCTAAACCAGAAATAATACTCGTTGTTCCAAAAGGTACAACAGCATTAGCAAAACTTGTCATACTCATTTTGCTACATTCAACGTGAATATGTCCGTCAATTAATCCTGGCGTTATATACTTTCCAGTTGCATCTATATGTTCCGTATCATTGCCGATATAAGCTTCAATATTACCTATCGCAACAATTTTCTCTTTATAGATAGCTACATTTGCTTGATAAATCTCACTTGTCATAACATTAACTAACTTGCCATTTTCGATTACTAAATCTGCAGGAATTTTTGCTGCACCTGCAGAAATATAGTCTTTTAACTGTGCTAACGTCTGTGTCATTTAGTTATCCACCCATCAATTTTATATGTTATTGAAGAATATTTAATACGTAAAGTAAGAATAGGAATACAAAGAACAAGATATACATTACAGGCCCGATTTCTTTTCTACGACCTGCTGCCATCATTGTAATTGGGTATAATACGAAACCAAAGGCAATACCATACGAGATGTTGTAAGTTAAAGGCATTCCGACAACCATTAAAAATGCTGGTACTGCTACTTCAAATCGACCCCAATCAATACCCTTTAATGATTGTGCCATTAAAATACCAACAACGATTAAAACGGGCGCCGTCACTTGTGATGTCACAACTGTCAGAAGTGGTGAAAAGAATAAACTTAGAACGAACATAAACCCGACAACTAATGATGTCAGTCCAGTTCTTCCCCCAACTGCAATTCCAGCTGATGATTCAACATAAGCAGCAGTTGGTGTTGTTCCCAGAACAGATCCGGCTAACATTGAAGCAGAATCAGATAATAACGCGCGACCAACTCGTGGCATTTTATTATTTTTCATAAATCCTGCTTGAGTAGCTAACCCGATTAAAGTTCCCGCCGTATCGAAAAAGGCTACCATCAAGAATATTAAAACAACAGACCAAAGTTGAAGTGAGTTAATTTTATGTAAATTTTCAACCCCTACTCCAAATGTTGGTGCCAAACTTGGAACAGAAGAAATAATATGTGTTGGTAATTTGATAAGTCCCATAACTAACCCTAAAATAGTTGTCGCAACCATTCCAATAAAGATTGAGCCAGGAATTTTTTTAGCCATTAAGATAACAATCACAACGAGTCCAAAAATTGTCAGCCATGTAGTTGGCACCGTTAGTGAACCAATCGCGACCAATGTTGATTGGTTTCCAATGATAAGTCCACCTTCTTGTAATCCAACAAAAGCGATAAACAACCCAATACCTGCGGCCATTGCTAATTTTAAGTCATGTGGAATTGCATCTATCACAATTTCACGAATTTTAAAGAACGTAATAAGCATAAAGATAATTGAGGCAACCACAACACCGGCCATTGCCGTTTGCCATGGAATACCCATTCCAATAACAACTGAATAAGTAAAGAATGCATTGTCACCTAATCCTGGAGCAATTGCGATAGGATAATTAGCTAAGAATGCCATCAAGAAACAACCGAACGCGGCAGATATTGCTGTTGCTGTAAACACAGCTCCTTTGTCCATACCCGCAGCGCCCAAAACTTGAGGATTAACGAATAATATATAAGCCATAGATACGAAAGTTGTTAATCCAGCCATTGATTCACGTTTAACCGTTGAACCTGACTCATTAATATGAAATAACCGATCAAAAATACCTGATTTTCCCTCTGTATTATTCATGCAATATAATCTCCCTATGTTGTGATTTTTTATATTATGTACAGTATATTACGCGAATTAAATAAAAAATCAATACAAAATACGCACTTTTGTAGATTTATTAACATTTAAAGTTCGTGTTTTGACTATTTTCAAAAATAAAAAAACTGTTAAAAAGGTTTTAACAACCAATCTAACAGTTTTTAAGTGCTAACTAACTTTTATATTTTTTTAATTTCCGTAAGGATTATCGATTAATTTAGTACGTTTAACTTCATCAATATTATGCGTTCCAGTTAATTGCATTGTTAATTCTAATTCATGTTGGAAGTAATTAAAGACATTTTGAACACCTTTATGACCACCAAGTGCCAAGCCATAAACAACTGGGCGACCGATTGCAACTAAGTCTGCACCACTTGCTAAGGCTTTATAAACATGAGCTCCACGTCTTACACCACTATCAAAGACAACAGGCACACGCTTATCAACAGTTTCTGCTACTTCTTGAAGTGCATCAAATGCAGCGATTCCGCCATCAATTTGACGACCACCATGATTTGAAACCCAGACGCCACCAGCACCTGAATTAATTGCAACACTTGCATCTTCTCCACCTTGGATTCCTTTAACAAAGACAGGTAAACCTGAA
Source organism: Dellaglioa sp. CoH-56-MRSF-12 (assembly GCF_056782075.1). The sequence continues at coordinate 183,672 of NZ_JBXAYD010000001.1, read as the reverse complement.
TATTCTGCTAAGAATTCAACATCTTTTGGACTTAAGCGTTGCTTTGCTGAACCATAAACAGCATCCATTGTTTGACCAACACCACTTTGATAAGCTTGAACAATTGGCATTGCTAGTGGGAAAGTGAATCCATTACGTTTATCTGTTTCACGATTACCACCAACAGTTGCATCAGCAGTTAAAACAATTGCTTTAACCCCATTAGCTTTTGCTTCATCCATAATATTACGATTAATACCATCGTCTTTACTCATATAGAATTGGAACCATTGTGGTTGACCATTAGCTTGACTTGATATTTCTTTAAATGATTTCGTTGCAAATGAACTTGCTGTGTAGATTGAACCATAATCTGAAACACCCTTAGCGCTATCAATTTCACCTTTAACATGAGCTAATGCATGTGCAGCAACTGGTGCCATAATAATAGGCGATGTGATTTCATCTCCGAAAATAGTTGTTTTTGTATCGGGATGATCAATTTCTTGTAACACTCTAGGTCTAATTAGTTTATGATTAAATGCCTTTATATTTTCTTCTAAAGTATACAAATCTCCAGCTCCACTAGAGATATAACCAAATCCACCCTTTGGAATAATCTTTTCTGCATCTTTTTCTAAATCAAAAGCATTAATAACGGTAATATCTTTTTCTAAATCGCTTGTAATGTAATCTGTCATATTAAACTCCCCTTTTATGTTGCACCCAACTTATCTTGTCTAAATAATAGCACTGAATAAAGCATTGTGCAAGCGTTTGCACACATAACTACTAATATTTTTTTATCTATAAATATTAACTACTACTAACACTATTCTATTAATTAAAAATGAGATAATTCACCATTTAATTAGGTAAATTATCTCATTCCATTTAAAGCTAAATATCGTTACGTCTATAGTCCATTAGTCCATGACTAATTTCAGCTGTTTGCCCATATACCTTCGTATAAAGTTGGTATAATTTTCCCTATCTCATCCCTATAAATAATTCAATTTTCCTCTAAAATCTTCAATACTTTGGTACCCTTTTTCTGCCATAATTTCTTCTAGCTCAGTTGTTAGTCGTTCAAAAACAGCGGGTCCTTCAACCATCAACGCTGTTCCAACTTGCACCATACTTGCTCCACATAGAATATGTTCAAAAACATCTTTACCAGTTTGAATGCCACCAGTTCCGATTACTTGAATATTCTTATTTAATCGTTGATAGAACGCATGTACATTAGCTAAAGCAGTCGGCTTAACATATTCGCCGCCAATACCACCAAAACCTTGCTTGGGTTTAATAACGACCGTTTCTGTATCATCATTAATATATAGTCCATTCCCAATACTATTGATACTATTGACATAAGACAATGGATATTTATTTAAAATAGCAGCCATTTGATCAAAATGAATAATATCAAAGTACGGTGGTAATTTAACTCCTAACGGTTTGTGATAACTATTAAAAACAGCTTTTAATATCGCATCAACTGTTTCAAAGTCATAACCCGTTTGGGGCTTTCCTGGTACATTAGGACAAGATAAATTTAATTCAACAATTCCTGCAAAATCTGAATCTGTTACTTTTTGAAGTAACTCGAGATCTTCCGCTAGATTAAAACCCGTAATTGATAAAAAGTATGTTTTACCAGGATGGTTTATCTGATTTTGAGAGACAAAATCTAAATAGTAATCAACGCCATTATTTGGTAAGCCCATTGAATTAATACTACCGAATTCTGTTTCAAAATAACGAGGTTCTGGATTACCCTTACGTGGTTGAAGCGTGCCACTCTTCGTTACAAAAGTTGCCGCCTTAGAACTTTCGACGGCAAGTAATTCGTCGCTATCCATACAATAAACACCCGATGCATTCATCATACAATTATCAAAATTTGAACCCGCTAAAGTCGTTGCTGTTGAAATCAAAAAAATCCCTCCTTCATATTGATACTAGTATACCTTATCAAAATTCAAATTGTTACTTTTTTCACAAAAAAAGACAGCGATATCATTCGCTGTCTTAAACGTTTTATTTTAAAATAATTTGGTAAGCATATCGTGCTGAGTTAACGCCATCTTCCATATGAATGATACCTTTATAATCAAATCCATTTGAGGTAATGACATGTTGCATCCCTTTATTTTCAGGATGTGTATCAACGCGAACATCTTTGTAACCCAATGATCTCGCAATTGTTAATAAGCCTGAAATCATTTTTTCTGATAAACGTTGACCTCTAAATTTTGAAGAAACAGCAACTCGATGAATAGCCGAATAACGTGCTTGTGGGCCATTAATCCATTCGCCATCTTCAATGTTAAGATACATAGGATCTATTCCTAGCCAAAGTGCAGCAGTTCCTGCGATTTCATCTCCAACCATTAAGACATAAGTCAATTGATCTTTAATATCTTGTTCTAAATGGTTCGCCGCCGGGTAAGCACCTTGCCATTGGTCAATTCCCTGTTCTTTAAGGTAAGCTTTTGCTTCCTCAATAATTCCTGTAATTGCTGGTAAGTCTTCTGGCGTTGCCAGTCTTAAGTAAGATACAGTCACTGTTACACATCCTTTATTATGCTTAATCTATTCGTATAAATACGATTGAAAAATTATTATATCGCATAATTTATCAATATACAATAAAAATACCCTTTAAAATTTACTATAAAAAACCTCTATTATTGAATTAAAATTCAATAATAGAGGTTTAACTTAATAATAAATTATTTCAGACATTTAACCTATGCTACAGCTAAGAATAACCCTGCGGCAATCACTGCGCCAGCAAATGGTCCGAAAATTGGTACCCAACTATATGACCAATCTGATCCACCTTTGTTCGCAATTGGTAAAATAGCATGTGCAATACGAGGACCTAAATCACGGGCCGGATTAATTGCATAACCAGTTGTCCCACCAAGTGAAAGACCAATACCAACAATTAAGATACCAACAACGACTGGTGTTAAACCATCTGTAAAGTTACCTTTTGTGAATGCTAGCAAACTAAAGATTAAGACAAATGTCCCAATTAATTCACTTAAAAAGTTATATAGATTACTTTTTATTGCAGGAGCAGTTGCGAATGATCCAAATATTGCATCAGAATCTTTCGTCTCTTTCCAATGTGGCATGTATTGAACCCATACCAGAAAAGCACCAACGATACCACCAGCAACCTGGACAACCATATATGGTAATACAGAAGACCAAGCAATCTTACCAACAATTGCCATTGCCAAAGTTACAGCTGGATTCAAATGTCCTGGTCCCATAAAGGCTGACGCATAGACACCCAAGGTTACGGCAATTCCCCAACCTAATGTGATTGCAATCCAACCAGCACCTTCAGCTTTTGACTTACGTAACGAAACACCAGCAACAACCCCATTACCTAATAATACTAAAATCATTGTGCCTAAAAATTCACCCAAAAGTTGCGTCATAAGACTTGTTGTCATCACACTCACCCCTATTTTTGATGGTTATTTTAAGTAATTCATATCTGATTCTGCAATTGTTGCATCTAAATCTGCAGTTTGTTTTGCTTTTTCTTCTTTAGTCCAGCTATAGTAACTTGCCATTTCGTTAATTACGCCAACTTTAACAGCATCTAATGTATCGCGATGGAAAAGAATATGGTTAGTACGACGCATTAAGTAATCAGTTGGTGTTAACGTCATTTCTTCTTCCATTGAATAGTGAAGACTAGCTGTTTCACCTAAAGAAAGTCCTTCTGCTGCTTTAACGTGAGTCATTTGACTAAATACACGTGCTGCATTTGAACCAAATAAGTTAGCAAATACTGTAGCTTCTTCTTCAGTCAACCCATTGTCCATTCCTTGTTTTGCGAAGAAACTAATTGTTGCTTCAACGTTGTTAGGATCAATATCACCACCTGAAACAGGTAAGTTTTTAGAATCAATCGCATTGAATTCTTGACTATAATTATCTTTCAATAATTTTGTAATTGCAGCCATGGCACCGGCAGCCATCTTACGGTAATCTGTAATTTTACCACCAGCTAATGTTAATAAGCCATCTTTTGAAATAGTCAATGAACTTCCACGTGAAACTTGTGATGCACTTGTCTTATCTTCAGAAAGTGTACTTTCCAAATCATTCAAGACATCTTCAACATCTGTTTTAGTTACTTCATCTTTTTCAAAACGTTCAATAACGTTAATAACATCATTGAAACTCTTCTCACTAATTTTACCTGAGTTTCCACCATTGTAATCTGAACTTCCGTTTGATGAAATCAATGGACGTAATCCAGCCCAACTTGATTCAATATCACTAATTTTGACATTAGCTGTTGGGAAACGTTCGTTAATAATATCAAGTAAGTAATCAGCATCTTCTTGTTCAACACGAGGATGTTCAAAATCACCATGGAAATCAGTATCTGTTGTTCCAAAATATGTTTTATCTTCTCTTGGCACAACGAAGATCATACGACCATCTTGTTTTCCAGAATCAAAGTATGTTGGTTGTGGTACATTTAATTTTTTAGAATCAACAACTAAATGAACACCTTTTGTTGGGCGCATTTGTGGTACAAAATCTTCATCAGTATCCATTTTACGGATAAAATCAGACCATGGACCCGTTGTATTAATAACATATTTAGCATGAATATCAAATTCTTCGCCACTAATTAAATCTAATACATGAACACCAGTAATTTTACCGTCAGCATGCAATAAGTCTAAAGCCTTGATACGACTAACCATCAAGCCGCCATCTTCATGTGCTTTTTTGATATTTTCAATAACTAAACGTGAATCATTATTCTTAAAATCAAGGTAGACACCGCCACCCATTAATTTATCAGATTTTAATTGTGGTTCGCGTTGTAAAACTTCTGCTTTAGAAATTGTGTAGTTAACCCATTGAGGATCAACAACACCTGCCAATTGATCATATAAATTCATTGCAACTTTTACTGAGAACATATCAAAAGTTGCGCCGGGTTCATCATAAATAGGCAATAACATTGATTGTGGACGTGGAATATGTGGTGCAATATGTTGAACCACTGCACGTTCTTGAACAGTATCAGAAACAACTCCGACGTCGAATGTCTTCAAGTAACGAATACCACCATGAACTAATTTTGTTGAACGCGATGATGTTCCTTCAGCGAAATCTTGCATTTCAATTAATCCGTTATTTAAACCCATAGCACTTGCTTGAATAGCAACGCCGGCACCGGTGATACCACCACCAATTGTTAATAAATCCAATTCTTCATTCTTTAATCGTTCGATATCTTGTTTTCTTGATGTTGCTGAAAATGACATAGTTGTATCCCCCTTATTTATTGTTTTTCTTCATTGGTTTATGTTTAAATACTCGAGTTGCTTCAACCGCTTGTTGCCAACCTGCGTATAGATCTTCGCTTTCTTCCACAGGCATTGTTGGTTTAAAAATATCCCCTTCAGTATACTCAGCTTTGAGTTCTTCTAGGTCTTTCCAATAACCAACGGCTAATCCAGCTAAGAAGGCTGCTCCTAAAGCAGTTGTCTCAAGGTCATGAGCACGTTCGATAGGTGTATTTAAAATATCTGCTTGGAAATTCATCAGATAATCATTCTTAGCTGCACCACCATCAACTTTTAGTAACGGAATTTTAATTCCCGTATCTAGTTCCATTGTTTTCACAACATCTCTAGTTTGGTAAGCCAATGATTGTAACGTTGCTTTAATGAAATCTTCACGTGTTGTTCCACGAGTAATTCCAAAGACTGAACCTCGTGCATCAGGATCCCAATAAGGTGCTCCCAATCCTGTAAAGGCAGGTACAACATAAACTTCATTATCATTCGTCGATTCTTTAGCTGCTTGTTCTGTGTCTGGTGCATGTTCCACCAAGCGCATCCCGTCTCTTAACCATTGAATTGCTGAACCAGCAACGAAGATACTACCTTCCAAAGCGTAATAAACTTTACCATTAATCCCATAACCAATTGTCGTTAATAAATTATTTTTAGATAATTTAGGTTCTGTCCCTGTATTCATGACAATAAATGAACCTGTTCCATAAGTATTCTTAACCATTCCTGGTTCAAATGCCATTTGACCAAACAAAGCAGCTTGTTGATCTCCAGCCATTCCTGAAATTGGCACTTCACTACCATAAAAATGATAATCTTTCGTATGTCCGTAAACTTCAGAATTTGATTTAACTTCTGGTAACATAACTGCTGGAATATTCATAATTTTTAGAATTTCTTCATCCCACTTCAAATCATGAATGTTAAATAACATTGTCCGACTAGCATTAGAATAATCAGTTACATGTGTTTCGTCACCTGATAATTTCCATGTTAACCAAGTATCAATAGTTCCAAAAAGTAATTCGCCTTTTTCGGCTCTTTCTTGGGCGCCATCAACATGATCTAAAATCCAACGAATTTTAGTTGCTGAGAAGTAGGCATCTATCAGTAATCCTGTCTTTTCATGAATTAATTCATCATAGCCATCTTGTTTTAATTGTTCCGCAATTTCTGCCGTTTGACGTGATTGCCAAACAATTGCGTTGTAGATGGGTAATCCCGTTTTCTTATCCCAGATAACAGTTGTTTCACGTTGGTTGGTAATCCCAACTCCTGCTATTTGCTTAGGTTTAATCCCGGAATCGATAAATGTATTTGCGATTGTCGATAATACTGCGTTCCATATCTCATTTGCATTGTGCTCAACCCAGCCAGGTTGAGGAAAATATTGTGGAAATTCGCGTTGTGCATCAGAAACTTTCTGACCTTTGTGATTAAATATAATTGCTCTTGTACTTGTCGTTCCTTCATCAATAGATAAAATATATTTTTCCAAATAACTCACATTCTTTCTTTTTAATTATTTATGAAAACGCTATCATTTACCAATATGGATATTATACATCTTCAAAAATACGTTGTCAATTAGATTGCGCAAAATACATTGTTACAAAATTTGTTATTCTCCCTCGTTTTGTAAACCTTTTCTTAAAATTATGGTATATTGGGACTAGTACCAATATGATTTTAATCTAGGGAGGTTATACTTATGAAAGCATTTGGCTTTAACCAATATGGTGACGCAACCGTATTTGAGGAATTAAAAGTTAATCCAGAAGTAGCGCTTAAATCAAAACAGGTTAGGGTTTCAATCGAAGCGATTGGCATTAACCCATTTGATGCAATTTTACGTGCCGGTTATATGAAAGACGTTATGCCTTTACCATTTCCAATTGTACCTGGAGGTGACGTAACGGGTATTATTACTGAAATTGGCGATGAAGTTACTCATTTTAATATCGGTGATGCTGTTGTTGTTCATAAGGCTTTCGGTGGCTACGCAGAAGAACTTGTCGTCTTTACATCACATATTGCTAAGCGACCTGATAATATGACGATTGCTGAAGCTGCTGGGCTACCAACACCTGGTATAGCGGCATACAATATTTTGAACTTTTTTGCAAAAGCAAGGGCTGGTGAAACCATCTTTATTGAAGGCGCTTCTGGAAGTGTCGGATCGATTTTAGTGCAACTTGCTAAATTGATGGAATTAACTGTTCTCGCTAGTGGTTCAAGCACCAACGAACCCTATGTTCGTCGACTAGGTGCAGATCATTATAGCGCCTACGATAAAGAAAATCCCGCCGAAACTTTTAAAGATATGGCTGACATTGTTGTTGATGCAACTCCTGGCGGTCTTGGCAGTGAGGTAGGCGTCAAAGCATTGAAGACAAACGGCAGAATGGTATCGTTAGTTAGCGTTCCAACCGACTCTGTTCAAGCATCAAAGCCACTCGCAGATTACTACCTTGTTGAGAATGTTAAAGAGTTAAAAGATAGTGACACGCTAACTTTCTTAACAGATTTAATGATGCAAGATGAATTAGAAATTAAAATAGCAAAAAAATATCACTTTAATTTAACCGATATTATTGAAACCCATAAACAATTAAATTCACCACATAATGCAGGTAAAATGGTTATAATCGTTAAAGGAAATTAAAAGTCTAAGGAGCATTTATTATGTCAGTAAACGAAAAGTTAACACAAGATGTTTATAAAGATTTAGGTGAAGCTGTTAATTTCACCATTCTAAACTTAAATCACAAAGATCAAAAAGTTGAATTAGAAGCAGTTCAAGAGCTATCTGACCGTATTCCGGCCATCATCCGTAGTATGAACGTTCGTTATCCAAAAGCTAACTTAAAAGTTGCCTTTGGTTTTGGCTCTGATGCTTGGGATTATCTTTTCCCTGATGCTATCAAACCTGTTGAACTTACCCATTTTAAAGAAATTGTTGGGCCTAAATACACTGCCATTTCAACTCCTGGCGATTTATTCTTTCATGTTCGCGCTGGTGAAAGTGCTGTTGTCTATGAAGTTATGGCGCAATTTATGCTTTTCATTAAGGATGTCACAACTGTAGAAGATGAAACACACGGCTTCCGTTATTTTGAAGGCCGCGCCGTTATTGGTTTCATTGATGGTACTGAAAACCCAGATGTTAATGAAGCACTCGATTACGCCGTTATTGGGGGCGAAGATCCTGATTTTACAAACGGTTCTTATGCTTTTGCTCAAAAGTATATCCATAATATGGCCGCTTGGAATGCCTTAAAGACTGAAGACCAAGAAAAAGCAATTGGTCGGAAGAAAGATTCTGATTTAGAATTAACTGACGAAGAAAAATTACCAAATTCTCATAACGTTGCTTCACAAGATATGAAAGATGGCATTGAGCATAAAATTGTCCGTATGAACGTTCCCTTCTCAGAACCTGGGAAAGACATTACAGGGACATACTTCATTGGTTACGCACGTCATTTTGCAGTAACTAATCGAATGCTCATTAATATGTTCGAAAGTAAAAGTGATCGATTATTAGATTTCAGTACCGCTGAAACCGGTAATTTATTCTTTATCCCTTCAAAAACAACTTTAGAACAAATTGTGGATGGAAATCTATAACACGAAAGTCTGAGATTATTTTTTCAGATGCAGATAAAATTCTCAATTATTATCATTAGAAATCTAAATCGGTGCTTACGAATCTTTATTTTCGTAAGCACCGATTTTATTTGATATAAATCATATTTGATTACTCTTCTTACACAAAAAAAGGATATCGCTTTAACAGCGATATCCTTTAAAATATTAATTATTTTTTAATTTCAACATATTCAAGATCAAACATCTTAGCAAGATCAACAACTTGTTGTTCCTTCACGTTCATTGAAAGAACAGTATGATGACCACCACCATTTTCAATCCATGAATGAACGCCTTCTTTAAAACTTGGTTCTGGAATCCATAATTGACGAGCTACTGGCAAGTTAGGAGCTTCAACTTCTGGTTTTTGACCTTCAACAGAGTTAATTAATAATTTGTATTCAGTACCAAAGTCAGACATTGAAACAACGACACCTTTACCATTTGAACCATCAAAGATCAAACGAGCTGGATCTTCGCGGTCACCAATACCTAATGGATGTACTTCCACGCGTGGTTTTGTTGAAGCTAATGTAGGATCAACTTCTAACATATGTGAACCAAGAGTTACTTCATGACCCGCACGTAAATCATACGTGTAATCTTCCATAAATCCAGTAGCTTTATTATGTGCAAGAACCTTCATCAAACGGTCGATTGCAGCAGTCTTCCAGTCACCTTCACCAGCGAAACCATAACCTTCAGCGTTTAAACGTTGAACAGCCATACCTGGTAATTGTTTCATGCCCCAAAGATCTTCGAAGTTAGATGTGAATGCATTGTAGCCACCACGTTCCATAAATTTACGTAAAGCAATTTCAATTCTAATTTGTTCTTTAACATGGTCTTCGTAGAAGGCAGGATCGTTGTCGCCAACAACCATATCGTACATACTTTCACATTCTTTATATGTTGCATTAATTTCAGCGTCAGTTACTTCTTTCATTTCAGCAACTAAATCACCAATACCAAAGTAATCTACAGTCCAACCAAATTTGATTTGTGCTTCAACTTTATCACCATCTGTAACGGCAACATTACGCATGTTATCGCCAAAACGAGCAACTTTAATGTTGAAACTTTCACCGTAAGCAACAGCAACATCCATCCAGTCAGCAATTTGTGATTGAACTGCTTCATCTTTCCAGTAACCAACAACAACTTTATTATGTTTTTGAAGACGAGCATTGATAAAGCCGTATTCACGGTCTCCATGAGCACTTTGGTTTGTGTTCATGTAATCCATATCAATTGTTGACCAAGGAATATTTTCACCAAATTGTGTTGCTAAATGTAGCAATGGTTTTTGTAATAATTTTGTTCCACGAATCCAGTTTTTAGCAGGTGAGAAAGTATGCATCCAAGTAATCACACCAGCAACTTTGTCTTCAAAGTTAGCTTCTTTCATGATGTTAGTAATAACTTCAGCAGTTGTTGCAACTTCTTTAAAGACAATTTTGTATGGTAGTGAACCACTAGCATTTAAATTATCAATAATTTTTTCTGCATCACCTTGAACAACGTCTAAAACATCTTGACCGTATAAACCTTGACTACCGACAACGAACCAAAATTCTTTTTCACTAACTTTTAACATAATATAATTCCTCCTAATAGTTTATTATTTTTAAAAACGTGTTTTAGTGTTTAATTTGACCATAATATGCATTTTTACCATGTTTTCTTAGGAAATGCTTATCCAATAAGTATTGTGGCATGTCAATTGCATGTGGATTCAATTGCAATGTATGATAAGTCATCTTTGCAACTTCTTCTAAGACAACAGCATTATGCACAGCATCTAAAGCAGATGTACCCCATGTAAATGGACCATGATCATTAACCAAAACAGCTGGAATTTGATCAGGATCGAGTCCACGTTTTTTGAACGTTTCGACAATCACGTCACCTGTTTGTTTTTCATATTCTGTGACAACTTCAGCTTCATTCATGATACGGCTTGCTGGAACTGAGCCATAAAAGGTATCTGCATGTGTTGTACCGGCTGCTGGAATATCCAAGCCTGCTTGTGCGAATGAAACAGCCCAAGGTGAGTGAGTATGAACGACACCTTTAATATTAGGGAAGTTATTGTATAGAATGCGATGCGTTTCTGTATCGCTTGAGGGATTCATATCACCCTCAATTTTCTTACCGTCTAAATCAACAACAACCATATCTTCAGGTTTTAAATCATCGTAATCAACACCAGATGGTTTGATGACGAATAACCCTTTTTCACGATCGATTCCACTCACGTTACCCCATGTAAAGGTAATTAAGTTGTACTTAGGTAACAGCATGTTAGCATCGTACACTTCTTGTTTTAGCTTTTCTAACATATATACTAGTTCCTCTTTTCTTCCTTAATTTTTTTTATTGCCTCTGACTCAATAGACAAGCCAGCTTCGTATCTAGCTATAAATGTATTGTAACCTTCTACACCTTCAGGTTCTGGGCTTAACGTCATACTTTCTGGGTCTACAAAAACTTCATGATCTAAGAAGTCTTCTAAGCTTTGACCGTTATTATTTTTCTTAGCAAATATTGCTAAGACAGCCATTCCCCAAGGTCCACCCTCACCAGCAGTATTCATAACCGTAATTGGAATATTCAACGTATTAGCTAATACTTGTTGTCCGATTACAGCTGTTTTTAAAATACCACCTTGAGCAATCATTACATCAGTTTGGATATGTTCTTCTTGACTTAAAATATCCATTCCAATCTTAAGTGGTGCAAATGCCGCATATAATTGCGTCTTGATGAAGTTAGGTAATGTAAAGTTACTGTTAGGTGTTCGAACAAATAATGGACGACCTTCAGGCATATGTGTAATATTTTCACCTGATAAGTAACTATAATTCATTAATCCACCTGCATCGGCATCAGCATGAGTTGATTCTAAGAATAATCGTTCATACAACTGATCTGGTGTTAAATGAACACCTAGTTTTGCTGCGAACTCGCCAAAGATTGAAGCCCATGCATTAATATCTGACGAACTATTATTAACATGAACCATTGCAACTGGCGCACCACTTGGTGTTGTTACAATATCAATATCTTTGTACACTTTTTTCATAGGCTGATCTAAAACAGTCATAGAAAAAGCAGAGGTTCCAACTGAGATATTACCTGTTCTCTTACGTACACTGTTGGTCCCAACCATCCCTGTACCTGCGTCACCTTCAGGTGGTGCCATCAAGCTACCACTTTCAAGTTTGCCACTAACATCAAGTAATTTAGCTCCTGTATCTGTTAATGATCCAGCATTTTCACCAGCTCTCAAAACAGTAGGTAGGATGTCTTTAATATCCCAATCATAAGCAGAAACTTTTTCAATACCACTGAATTTATCTAATAAATCAGCTGAGTATGTGCCTGTTTTTTCATCAATTGGGAAAATACCAGAGGCATCCCCAATTCCGATAACTTTTTTACCAGATAACATATAATGAACATAACTAGCTAATGTTTCTAAATGACCAATGTCATTTACATGGGCTTCATTATTTAAAACAGCTTGATAAAGATGTGCAATACTCCAACGTTGTGGAATATTGAAGTTTAACAACTCTGTTAATTCATCAGCTGATTGTTCTGTATTATTATTTCTCCATGTTCTAAAGGGAACTAATAAATCATCAGATTTCGAAAAGACAAGGTAACCATGCATCATAGCACTGATACCAATTGAATCTATTTTTGTTAATGATTCATGGTATTTGCTTTGAACATTTGCAGCCATTTGTCTATAACTAGCTTGAATCCCCGTCCAAACTTGTTCAAGAGAATAAGTCCAAAGACCATCCTCCAATTGGTTTTCCCAATTGAAGCTCCCTGTTGCAATTGTCTTAAAATCGTCCGTAACTAAAACTGCTTTGATACGTGTTGAGCCTAATTCAATTCCAAGTGAAACTTGACCATTTTTTATTGCTTGAGATGTTTTTACTAAATCCATATCAATTACACTCCTAACGTATAGGTTACTTAATTTCTTGTACCTTCTTTTTCAATTTCTTCTAATGAGCGACCACGTGTTTCTGGAACGAAGAAACGAATGAATAGAACACCTAATAAACAAATGATTCCGAAGATTGCGAACACAGCATCTTGTGGCATTGAAGCTGTCATAATAGGGAATAATAGTCCTACTAAGAATGATCCAATCCAGTTAGCTGAAGATGCAATTCCTGAAGCACTTCCACGAACAGCTAATGGGAATAATTCACCAACTAATACCCATGTAAGTGGAGCCCATGTAAATGAGTAGAATGCAACGTAGATACATAAGAAAACAACAATCATCATAGGACTCGTATTTGGTACAACCATGTTAATGATTGTAGGTAAGATAAATGATAGTCCCATTACTAAACCGCCAAGAATTAAAAGTGTTCTACGTTTAAATTTATCTGCAATAACTAAGAATAAGAGTGAACCTAAGACAAGGATAATCCCTTGAATAATTGGCCACATTAGTGCTGAACTTGCTTCATTCCCAGTTGCTTTTTCAACAATTAAAGGAATGTAATAGAAGATTGCGTTAGCCCCTTGGAATTGTTGGAATGCAGCAACACCAACACCGGCCATAACTAAGTAACGATATTTACCTGTGAATAATTGAACCATTGATGTTTTTTCAATATGATTTTCTTCACCCGCAGTAGTTTGAATATCAGCTAATTCTTGTTCAACTTCATTAGCTGGACGAATCCAAGTTAATACTTGGCGAGCTTCATCAACTTTATTTGTTTTAACTAAGAAACGAGGTGATTCTGGTAAACGTGAAACCCCAAAGTATAAAACAACAGCTGGTACTGCTGCTAAGCCAAGCATAACGCGCCATGCCCATGCTTCAGGTAAATCTTTTAATAGAAAATCCATAATATATGAAAGTAACATTCCGGAAACAATCATTGTTTGATTAATTCCTGATAGTCGTCCTCGTAATTTAGCCGGAGACATTTCTGACATGTATGCTGGTACTAATGCTGATGAAGCACCAACTGCTAGTCCAAGGAAAATACGAACAATAATTAAATACATTTGGCCATTATTTGGTGAGAATGATGCGAGTAATGAACCAATAACGAAAATAATAGCTGACATCAAAATCATTTTACGTCGACCTAGCTTATCTGAAAGCTTACCGGCTAACGCGCCACCAAAGATGGCACCGAACATAACTCCTGAAGTAATCCAACCAACGGTTCCGGCACTATTTTGAAGAGCCCAATCTTTTTGCAAGAATGGTAAAGCCCCCGTCATAACCCCGATATCGTATCCGAACAAAATTCCTCCGAATGACCCAAAAAAGTAAATAAACTTACTAGATATTTTCTTTTCTTTTTGCATATGACACCTCCAAATTTTATTGTCCGATTGGTACGACCAACCGAAAAACCTACAGCAACCGTTTTCTGAAAACGTTTGCATTTATCAACAAGGTCATTTTCTCACATTCATTCGAACAAATCAATAGTTATTTTTATTTGTTCGAATGAATTTCAAAAAAATAAGTATTACTCAAATTTGAGTAATACTTATCATGCTTTAATTCCTATTTTTAACGCTTTCTCGAATGATTAGCTTTGCATCATATACGACAGATTTCGCCGACATTGTTTTAGAATTAATCATTTTTAATAACATCGTCGCAGCTTCTCGGCCCATTTTTTCCTTTGGATGTCTAATTGTTGTTAATTTAGGTGACATATATTTTGATAATTGATAATCATCAAAACCAACAATTGAGATATCTTCAGGAATTTTCATTCCCATCGACTTAACAATATCTATTAATTTAATGGCAAGCTGGTCATTGTAACAAACAATCGCGGTTGGATGATCCGATCTATGCAGAATCTTTTCAATTTTTTTATAGATATTTTGCATTGAATCAGCAGATTGGTACATCAATATCTCACTTTGGTATGAAATAGCTGAATGTTCCATATAAGCTTGCACGAATCCATTCATTCTTAACTGACCTTGTTTATCATCCACTTTAAAAATACCAAGTATTTTTCCATGTCCTTCATTTATCAAATGCTCTGTAGCAACCTCACTACCATTAAAATCATTTAACTCTAAGTATGGAATTTCCAAGTTTTCATAATGTGCATTAATAAAAAGGACTGGTATTTTTTGCGCCACTATCTTTTCGTATAAATCCTTATTTTTATTTATTAATGCGCTTTGTGTTGGTTCTACGATTAGTCCAGATAAATTCATTTCAAGCATTCTTAAAAGGCTATATCGTTCTTTTTCAGCATTATCAAGCGTATTACTTAGCATGATTGTATATCCCTCTTCAGAAATAATACGATCTATTCCAGTGATAATATTTGGAAAAATATAATCAGCAATATGTGTCGTCATGACACCAATTATTTTATTATTTTGTGTCACTTTTTTTACAGTATGCCAATCATTAACGAAGATACCGCCACCTTGTATTCGGTAGACATACCCTGCATTCTCTAAATCACCAATTGCTTTACGAACCGCATAACGACTAGATTCGTAAATCGACATTAACTGTGATTCAGTCATTAATTTATCGTTTACTTCATATTCACCCGCGACAATTTTCGCTTTAATTTCACGATAAACATGCTCATATTTGTTTTCCAAATCAAATCCACCACCTATTAATTCTAATTTTACCATACCCAGTATGTTAACTACGAAATTTTCATACGCTTAATATAAAAAGTAACCAACTAAAATAGTAATTAGTTAGTTACTTTAATTTTTTCATTTATGGTAATTTATTTCCTGCTGCACGATAAATTTCGTACCATTCTTCATGTGTTAGCTCAAGTTCTGAAGCATTCGCAATTTCAACAATTCTTTTTGCGTTCATTGTTCCAGCAATCACCTGCATTTTAGCTGGGTGACGTAGAATAAATGCTGTTGCGATTCCAGTATTAGTTGTTTCTTTTTCTTTAGCTAAACGGTTTAAAACTTCATTTAATTCAGCAAATTTTGGATTATCTAAGAATGTACCTTCAAAGAATCCGTATTGGAATGGTGACCATGCTTGAATCGTCATTTTTTTAAGACGCGAATATTCTAAAATACCGCCATCACGATTAATTCCAGCATCATTAACCATATTCACATTTGTTCCCAAATCAATCATTCCAGTGTGCATGACACCGAATTGGAGTTGGTTAACTAATAGTTTCATATCCAAAGCTTGTTGTAATAAATCAACTTGCCCAGGATAGAAATTACTAACACCAAAATGACGTACTTTTCCAGATTTTTGTAGTTTTTCAAATACACGAGCAATAGCTTCAGGTTCCATTAACGTATCAGGTCTGTGTAACAATAAGCTATCAATATATTCCGTATTTAATCGTTTTAAAATACCGTCAACACTTTTTTCAATGTGTTCAGCAGTAAAATTATACTCTACACCTGGAACGATACCA
The DNA here is from genome assembly GCF_056782075.1 of Dellaglioa sp. CoH-56-MRSF-12. The sequence goes on along the minus strand of NZ_JBXAYD010000001.1, from coordinate 167,240 downwards.
CATTTTGATTGAAGAATAATGTCTTCACGTGATAACCCAGTTTCAGTAAATCCTGCCGCAAACACTTCTTCAGCTTTTCCTGCACCATAAATATCTGCGTGATCAAAGAAATTAATGCCATGATCAACTGATGTTTGAATCATTTCTGCAGCTTGCCCAGTCGACAATTCTGGCATGCGCATGCATCCCAAACCGACAGATGATACTTGAAGTTCGCTATCGCCTAAATTAATCATTTTCATTTTATTACCCCTTTTCAAGTCATGCCTTGATTCTAGCATTCAAATCAAGAAGGCGCTACCAAAACGATTACTTACTAGATATATAACTGGGTTTCTGCTGGCTTGGTTTCACTAATCACATCACCATTATGGACTGATAACATAACGGCAGCACGTGTATTCAACGCATCATAAAAATTATCACTATCCATAATGACGAAATTAGCTGGTTTTCCAACTTCAATTCCATAATGATCCATAACATGCATAGATTTAGCGCCATTAGTCGTCACAAATCGGTAAGCATTCATAATTTGACTATAACCCATAATCTGAGTCGCATGTAATCCCATGTGCAAGGCGTCTAACATGTTGCCATCTCCCATTGGATACCATGGATCTTTGATGTCATCTTCACCAAATGCAACGTTCAACCCATTCTCATCCAATTCTTTGACGCGTGTTAACCCACGACGCTTTGGATATGTGTCAAAACGTCCACCTAAGAACATATTTACAAGTGGATTAGCAATAAAGTTCATTTCTGACATCTTCAATAAACGCATTAATTTGTACAAATAAGCATCATCATATGAACCCATCGCTGTTGTATGTGATGCTGTAACCTTATCTTTCATCCCTGTTTCTAAAGCTAATGTCGCAACGGTTTCCAAGCTACGAGAACTAGGATCATCGATTTCATCCGTATGTGCATCAAATAATAAATTATATTTCTGAGCCAATTCAAAAGCGAAATGGAGTGATTCAACTGCATATTCTCTATTAAATTCAAAATGGGGAATTGCACCAATTGCATCCACTCCTAATTCAGCAGCTTTTGTCATTAATTCCTTCCCATTTGGAAATGATAAAATACCTTCTTGTGGGAAAGCAACTAATTGTAATTCCATCCAAGGTTTAACTTCTTCGCGGACCTCAATTAAAGCTTTCAAAGCCACTAAATCAGGATCAGTCACATCAACATGTGAACGAACAAACTGAACACCATGGGCTGCCTGCATTTTTAATGCTGTAACAGCACGTTCTTTAACATCTTCATGGGTTAACGTCTTTTTACGTTCAGACCAAATCCGAATGCCATCAAATAAAGTCCCAGATTCGTTCCATTCCGGATCACCTGCTGTGAGCGTTGAATCCAAATGAACATGTGGATCAACAAATGGCGGTAACATCAATTTATCGGTTGCATCAATGACTTTTTCATCAGCATTTTGTTGTAAATTTACCCCAATCTCAGTAAACATGCCATTTTCTACTCGAATATCTTGTAATTCTTCTTTATTTTCAATATGTACTTGTTTAATTAACATCGATTATCACTCCTCATTAAATTATCTATCATTCAAATTGTACATGACTTACACCCAATTTAATATTTTTAGTTAACTAAAAAAAGATTAATTCCAAGAATACTTAGAATTAATCTTTGAACTTTTATAATTAGTTTTTTTCTGCACCTAACTTAGTTGATTCATCTTCAATAAATTTAAAACCTGATTGTTTTTTTTCAGCTTGTGGATGTTTAGCACGTTCGTCCATTGCTTTTTGAGCCATTGCTTTGCGTTGTTCTTTACTCAACTTTGCCATTGCTATCGCCTCTTTTGATTTGGACAGTTATATTAAGTTCTAACTTCAACTTTCATTATAGTCCTATTTTATCAAAGTGGCACAAATTAAATCATTTATTTAAAATTACTGTTTTTTTGGGACGGTTGGTGTTGCTCTAAAAGCATTCACATTTTTATCCAAAATAACTTGTTCATTGCTTCCAGAATCTAAAATTGTATTTTGCGTTGACTTCTTTTCAACCAAAACAGTTGTTACTGTGACTTTTTTTAATTCTTCGGTTGCTAGTAACGCATCTACTTGTGCAGAAAATGCTGAATCGCCACTACCTGATTGAATTTCTGTAGCCACAACATTATTATTTGCAATATAATTACCATGTCCGGCAGCAAGTCGGATAATGACCGGTGTTGCACCAACTGGTTTAAGCGTGTTTTGATCAACCGTTTCTGAAAAATGATTTCCAATGACGGAATTATCATTACCGCTAATTGATAACAGCCCATATAAATCGTCTAATCCATTATCTCGATGTTGCATAGGCGCCCACGGTTCTTGATCATGCAGCATATGGTTTGAAGAAACCAATATCTCTGAGCAATTATCATCTAAAATAACCATTCCGGGATAAAATGCATGAATGCGATTATTTGTAACAGACGATTTCGTCACGCCAGATAATGAAATGCTACTTGCACCTCTTGGGAAAATATTATTAGTCGTAATTAGCAGTCCTCCGAAGTTTTCCGCAAAAATGGTATAGCCATTAAATCCAGCGCCCATTAAATTTTCAGTTACTTTCGAAGCTTGTCCCCATCCACGTAGTTCAATACAATTACCACATTCAGCAATAAAATTATCGTGGATTGTTAATGCATCTGCGTTATAAATGGTTACACCATGTTCTAAGTAAACAAAACCCATTTCTGTAATACGGAATGAATCTTGTGCACTTGCAACATAAATTCCAGTCTTACCATTCACATACGTATTTTCTGGATTTTTTTCGCCTGTGCCATCATCAATAAAGTGTAACCCATCAATATTAAAGTTCGAAAATTCGACTGAACTAATACGCGGATTTCCTTCTCTTGCAACATAGAAAGCTGCACCTTCAGATTCTTCATCCGTTGTTTTAGGATCGAGGTCAACAAGAACACGACTACCACCAGGCCATAATTCATGTAAATTTGACCATTCGTTTTGTGGTACGTTAAACCGAATGCTTGATGACGTAAATCCATGCCCAGATCCTTGAATTTTAAGAAAACTAATATCTATTAAGACTTGTGTACGCAAGTGATAATCAGCTGGTGGTAGATAAATAACTGCCCCTGGTTTTCCACCATCATTGCTATTACTATCAGTTTGATGACTTTTAATATCAGTAATAATACTATTAATAACTTCCCCAATATCTTCGTACGGGTTACCAATAGGCCATTTTGTTACATCATAATAATTTTTGTTTGTCATTATTTTACCCTCCAATTTTGTTAAATAACCCTATCATTCAGATAACATTTTTTCAGCTAAAGCGAAGTTTCCAACATTGGCTGATCCATTATTAGCAACTTGTGGTGCTGTAATATATTGATCTAATGGAGGAACGTCAACATAATCATTTAAAATTTCTTTGAATTCATGTCGCACTTTTTCCAATAAAACATCATTTGTAACGCCGCCCCCAAAAATAATTTTATTAGGACGTAAACTTAACGTTGTTTGAACGGCAGCCTGAGCAATATAGTAGGCCATAATATCCCAAGTTTTGTCTGTTAATGGGACATCTTTACCTTTTTTACCAGTCCGTGCTTCAAATGTTGGTCCAGCAACTAAGCCCTCTAAACAATCACCATGAAATGGACAGACACCTTTAAAATCAAGATCATCAGGATGTCTCTTAACTAAGACATGGCCCATTTCAGGATGGCCAATACCGCCAACTAAGTGGCCATCAATTACTGCTCCAGCGCCCACACCAGTTCCAATTGTGTAATAAACAAGTGAATTAATTTTCTCATTAAACAATGTCGACATTGTATATTCACCGTAAGCTGAACCATTTACATCCGTTGTCCAAAATGTTGGAATATCCAGTTTGCCCTTAAGAAATCCCAAGAAATCCGTATCACCCCAACCCGGTTTTGGTGTTTTCGTGATAAATCCATATTTAGGTGACGTTTTTCTGATTTCAATTGGTCCAAATGAGGCAACACTAAGTGCAGCTATTTCAAATTGCTTAAAATAGTCTACGACTGCCGTTAATGTTTCAACAGGTGTAGTCGTGGGAATTTGAATTTGATCCTTTACTTGATAATCTTCGTTACCTACCGCGCATACAAATTTAGTGCCACCTGCTTCAATACTTCCTAATAACATTACATTGTTCCTCCAAGTTCATATATTTTAATATCATAATTAGTTGAATCGCTACTTGTTTCAACTATAAGTTCCTTTTCATCATAAACCCTTTCAGAGAAACATGCTTCTCCATTATTCACAAATAATTCTGCTGAACTGTTGTCCATTAATAAATGAACATCCAATTCATTGGCAACGCTCACATTAGTTTCTCGAAGTAAATCGTCATTATACTTTTGTAATGTTACCTTACCTGTTGCAGCTTGATAGCTAACTTTTATTAATAATTTATTATCGCTATTTTTAATTTTAACGCTGACATTTTCTTGCCCATTAAAGTTCGCTAAATACTCAAAACTCTTTGTAGGGGCTTCAAAAATAGTGGTTGTATCCTTAGGTTTAGTGACATCTAATAATACTTTTTCGCGCAATTTTTTAATTTCTTCAACTGGTGTCATCAATAATTTACCATTTTTCATATTTAATTCTCTTGGAAATGTTAGTGCGCCTGCCCAACCATCTTCCTGTTCTGGCATGGGGCTCTCCCACATGTCCATCCATGCAAATATGATCCTTCTACCGTCAGGCGTAACCATTGATTGTGTTGCATAGAAATCATGTCCATAATCTAATTCAGTGAACTCACCATGATGTAATGAATGTGTCTCTTCATCAAATTTTCCAGTCAGATATCCTGTTTGGAAGAAATTTCTATATTTTAATTTATCAGCTTTAATTCCTTGTGGTGACATTACTAAAACGTCTTGTCCGTCAATTTCGAAAAGGTCAGGACATTCCCAAACGAATCCTTCAGAATCAACTGATTTAGCAGTTGCAATAGGTCCTAAGTAGTCCCAATGTTCTAAATCATCTGAGTTATACATAAGAACTCGACCCAAGCCATCCTTATTTTTGCTTCCGATTACAATATTATATTTTCCATTTTCAAACCAAATTTTTGGATCTCTAAAATCAGCATCATTATCTACAGGAGGCATTGAAATCACTGGATTACCAGCAAATTTTTCAAAAGTTATGCCATCATCACTAACGGCTAGGTTTTGATTCTGCCAATAACTATCCGGATCATTTTTGTCTTTCAAATTATGTCCTGTATAAATTAAATAGAGACGCTCATCCTTCACAATTGCGCTACCTGAAAAACAGCCATCCTGATCTTCTTGATCACCAGGAACCAAAGCAATTGGTAAGCTTTCCCAATTAACTAAATCTTTACTTCTTGAATGACCCCAATGCATTGGTCCCCACTGTGTTGAATTTGGATGATGTTGATAAAAGATGTGATAGTACCCTTTAAAAAAGCAAAACCCATTTGGATCATTCATCCAACCTGCTGGTGCCGTAATATGATACTTTAATCGATATCTTTCATCAGTTACCTCTGGATAATTAATCGTTTCATTTTTCAAAATTGTCTTCTCCTCGTTCTATATGTTAACCGGTTGTCATTATCTTAAAATAAAAACGCACCTACTATGCCGTTTCTCCTTTATATAATTGTACCGGTAGTACTACTTGCATAGGTGTCTCTTTACCTTCTATTTTCTTCATTAAAATATCAATAGCTGCATCAGCCATCTGTTCAATTGGTTGAATAATTGTTGTTAGTTCTGGTTTAAATAATCGAACAACATCTGTCCCATCATAGCCAATAACAAGTAAATCTTCAGGTACTCGTTTGCCATATTCTCTAGCTATTTTTATGATCAAACTAGCGTCTGTATCATTCGAAGCAAAAATACCATCCACTCGTTTAAGATCCTCAAAAATTCTTTTAATAACTTTTGTTTTTTCTGTTTCTGTCCAATTAAAATCAATTGTATACGTTACGGCTGGCAACCCATGTTCACTCATAATTTTCTCGTATGCCCTACGTCTATCTCGAGCAGGCGTTTCTAAATCATAAGGTCCATTTGTATGTACAATTGAGGTTGCCCCATGTTCTAATAGCAATTCTGTTGCCATTTTACCGCCACTATAATTATCAGAAGAAACGACCGGAATATCACCATTCATAATTCTATCAATTGCGACAATTGGTAAATTTGTATTATGATATTCTTCAATTCCTTCATTATGTGCTCCAACAATTAGCCCATCAACTTGATTTGCCATTAGTTTACGTAAATAAGTCACTTCTTTTTCTGAATCATTTTTTGAGTTACCGATAAGAACCTTATAACCTCTATTAAAAAGTTTCGTTTCTAAATGGTAAGCTAATTGTCCAAAAAAAGGATTCGCAATGGTTGGGAAAATAAGCCCTATTAGTTTTGTTTCTTTATTAAATAATTGTCTTGCAACATCATTAGGCTGATAATGTAACTCTTTCACAGCATCACGAACCTTTTTAACTGTCTTTTCGCTAAGATAACCTCTATTGTTCAACACCCTAGATACAGTCGTTTTAGAAACGCCTGCCAATTCAGCGACATCATCAAGTTTTGGATTTTGCATTTTATTTGCTCCTAAGTCGTCTAATTTTAGTTAAATTGTTACCGCTTAACTTTTAGTACTCTTAGTTTACCATAAAATAAGCAAAACCATTATCCCCACCATTAACTTTTTAAGCTGCTTCTTTTTTAGCTAATTCTAATCTAACTTTATCTTCATTTCGTTCAAATTTACCATAGAAAAACATTGGAACTGCAGCAAGTATGAACAGCATGGCTGGAATCCAGATAAAACTTAAGTTAATGCCTAATAAAGATTGACTCGTTTGAGTGTGATTGGGTATATATCCAAAGAATTGCATTACTTGTGATGGAATAAATCCGCCAATCCCACTACCTGCTTTAACACAGAATGCACTTCCAATAGCTGTTAAAAAGCCACTGGCTCTGATTCCTGTTTTCCATTGACCAAAATCAACCGCATCAGCCAACATTAGGAATGGCATTGCAGCTGCAACACCCGTTCCAATTGATCCTAGGCAATATAAGATAACAACCCAAACTTGATTACTACCAACTGCTTGAAGCAACATGTTACAGATTGCTCCCATCAATAGTGCTCCAATTAGAACCGTTCTTTTATTTGTACGTTTAACAAGTAATGGAATTGATATCATCCCTATAACAGCAACAACAGATAAAGAACCAGCAACTGCGACTAATGATTTTGCATGGATATTATATTGAAAATAATAAATCATGCCTGAACTTCTAACAGTTGTTCCAATCCAATAGAATAAGTTGGAAATAACCAATAAAATCCAAGGCCAATTACTTTTTGTTGCTTTAACACTCTGTTTTAATGATATTGATTTCGTAATCGTTGTATTAATTTCTCGTAAATTTAAAAAGGCAATTAAAAAGGCAATAATGGAGATAATCCCTAAAATAATCATTGCATATGAGAATCCTTTACGATCATTTCCTTGCCCTAATATTTGAACTAATGGTAAAACAACACCATTAGCAACCAATAGACCAACATTTCCTCCAACCATTCGATATGAATTCAAAACCGTTCTTTGGTCTGAATCATTTGTTAAGTTAGGTAAAATCGACGTCATAGGGGTACTAATTCCGGTATATATAATTCCTGCAATGACGTAAACAACTGATGCATAGATAACTTTGGACGATCCCGATAAATTCGGTGTAGTAAATGTTAACCATGTAAAGAATGCAAATGGTACACATAACCACAAGAAATACGGCCGACTTTGTCCCCATTTTGTATGTGTATGATCAATTAAAAAGCCCCATATTGGTGCATCAAACATATCAACGCATCGTGTGACGAGCAAGATAGTTCCAGCTACACCAATCCCAATTCCAAAAACATCTGTATAAAAATATAACAAGTACGTACTAATACTTACAAATAGAATATTTCCGCCAAAATCTGTAAGTGAATAACTTAGTTTTCGAAAAAGAGGAATTTCTTCAACTTGATTTGTATCTACGTTTACTTTGTTTTCCATTCTATTTACCCCATTCTATTTGTTTAATAAATGTCCCATTTCACTAAAAAATAGCAATTGCCTGTACCTATAAACTCAACTTTTAGAAAGCGCTTTCTGAAAGAATAACCAAAGTATAACCTGTTTATATTTTTATGTCAACCGGTTGTCATTTGTTTTTTTATTAATCAAAAAGCATCTCATTTATTAATAAATGAGATGCTTTTTCTTTCTATAATAACTTTTAAAGACTTTCTCCATTTGTTTCAATTACATTTTTATACCAAGTAAATGAGTCTTTTTTATAACGTTTCATCGATCCATTGCCCTCATTATCACGATCAACATAAATCATACCATAACGCTTTTTCATCTCACCAGTTGTAAATGATACTAAATCAATAACACCCCATGGTGTATATCCTAAGACTTCAACACCATCATAATCAACTGCTTTTTCGATTGCTTCAATATGTTCTTTTAGATAACTTACACGTTCAGGATCATGAATTTCATGATTATCTTCAAGCTTGTCAATCGCGCCAAAACCATTTTCAACAATAAATAACGGTAACTGATAGCGATCATATAATCGATTTAACGTATATCGTAAACCATCGGGATCAATTGCCCAGCCCCAGTCACTAGATTTAATATACGGATTAGGAACCCCATTAGGTAGTCCACCATTCACAACATCACCTAAATGATCTGCTTCAGCATCTGCTTTAACAACTGTTGACATATAGTAACTGAATCCTAGATAATCAACTGTCCCTTTTTTCAATATCTCCATATCGCCTTCTTGAATCCCAACATCATAATTGTGACGTTCAAACTCTTTTAGTGCATAACGTGGGTATTCTCCACGAACATGAACATCTGGGAAAAAGAAGCGTTGATGCATTGCCTCTTCAGCAGCCATGATATCTTCCGGATCACATGAATAAGGATAAATTGGTACGTGTGATACCATGCATCCTATTTCAAAATCAGAATTAATTTTTTTACCAGCAATAACCGCCTTAGCGCTAGCCAAGAGTTCGTTATGTGCAACTCGATACATAATTTCTTTGGGATTTTCACCATCGTTCACAATAACTCCAGAATTAGTCCACAAAAAGATGGGGTTATTTGTATCCATTTGATTATTAATTTCATTAAATGTCATCCAATATTTTACTTTAGATTGATAACGTTTAAAGCAAACCGTAGCAAAATTTTCAAAAAAATCAATTAATTTACGATTTCTAAAACCACCATATTCTTTAGCTAAATGGAGTGGCATTTCAAAATGCGATAGGGTAATCACTGGTTGAATACCTTTTTTTAATAATTCATCAAAAACATCATCATAAAATTGTAATCCCGCTTCATTTGGTTCGCTTTCATCTCCCATTGGGAAAATACGTGACCACGCGATTGATGTTCGTAAGCACTTCAATCCCATTTCAGAGAAAAATTGAATATCTTCTTTGTAATGATGATAAAAATCAATTGCATCATGATTCGGATAAAATTTATCTGTTTCAATAGTTTCCGTAATTTCCCGCGGAACACCATTTGCTCCTGCAGTCATCACATCAATAACACTTGGCCCTTTTCCATCAACATTCCAGCCGCCTTCAAACTGATGAGCAGCCAAAGCGCCACCCCACAAAAAATCCTTCGGTAATTTAGACATTTTATTTTTCTCCTTTTGGAATTAATTCCATTATTGGTTCTCCATGGTGAATTTCATTTTGCGTATACGCAATAACATCTTCGTAATCATCTGAATTAGTCACAATTACAGGTGTTACTACTGAAAATCCTGATTCTTTTATCTTCTCTTGATCAAATTCAACAAGTAAATCACCCATTTTTACATAATCATGATTTTTAACTTGTGTTGCAAAATATTTTCCTTTTAATTCAACGATATCCATTCCAATATGAATTAAAACTTCTACACCATCTACAGATTTTAATCCAATCGCATGTTGTGTCTCTGTAGTCATGACAACCTGACCATCAAATGGTGCATATATTTTATTATCCGTTGGATTTACAGCAACACCTTTGCCCATTGCACCAGATGAAAATACTTCATCCTCTACTTCTGTTAACGCAATTACTTTCCCTGTTACAGGGCTATTAACAACGCCTGGTGCATTTATTACTGGCGTACTCATAACTGGTGCGACCTTAGCTGGTGCATCATCTAACTGTGCTTCCATTGTTGCGACTTCACTAACTGTTTCACCCGTACCAAAAATTTGAACAAGTAGAACTGAACCCACAATTGCTACAATACATCCAACAACCATACCAATAAATGAGTGTGGGTATTTAGGACTAATTGCATTTACAATGGTTAATAAACTTGGTAGTCCAGCATAAGCAAAATAATATGAATTAAAGAAACTTGTAATTAATGCACCAAACGCTCCTGAAATACAACCAAAGATAAATGGTTTTTTAAATCTTAATGTCACACCATAAATTGCTGGTTCTGTAATCCCAAATAATCCTGTAATAAATGCTGAAAGAGATATATTTTTTAATTCTCTGTTCTTAGACTTAATAAATACACCTAAAACAGCACCAACTTGTGCGACCACTGCAATTGTTTGAAAAGCCTGAAATGAGTCCATTCCATTCATTTTGAAATTGGCCATAACCATTGGCGTAACACCCCAATGGATACCAAAAATAACAAGTACTTGCCAGAAACCACCAATAATAACACCTGCTAAAGGTGGTGCAACTTTAACTAAATAATTATATCCTTTTGCGATTCCTTCAGCTCCAAGAGATGAAAGTGGTCCAATAATTAAGATTGTTAAAGGAACCATAATTAATAGACATAATAATGGAACAGCAAGTTCTTTAATAATGTCAGGTATCTTTTTACTCAAGAATCTTTCAAGATAAGAAAGAATCCAAACTAAAAATAATGGTGGCAATACTGATGATGTATAAACTGTTTGAGATAATGGAATACCCATAAAGTTAATACTTGTACCGCTAGCAATAGTTCCAGCCATCTCTGCCCATGTGGGACTAACTAATGCAGCACAACATGCAACAGCGATTAAACTGTTTGTTTTAAAATGTTTAGCTGCCGTTATGGCAATAAATATTGGTAAGAACGTAAATGGTGCCCAAGAAATAAAGCTTAAAACTTGATATGTACCACTTTTAGGAAAATTTGGCATAGCTAAAGTAATTAGAATTAAACTCCCTTGAATAATACCTGCCGCGGCCAATATGTAAACGAATGGGGCAAAAACCGCAGACATTGTTGCAATAACTCGATTCATTATACTTGTTTTTGGTGCTTCTACTTCCTCTACTTCTGAACTATCAATCATTGCTGAGAATGCATCATAAACATCCGCAACATGTGGTCCAATAACTACTTGGAATTGTCCACCACTTTCAACAACAGTGATAACGCCTGCCATTGCTGATATTTTTTCTTTAGCATCTGAAGGAACCTCATGTAGCACTAGTCGTAACCGTGTCGCACAATGCGTTGCTCCTGCTAAATTTTTTTCTCCACCAATTGCTTCTAAAATATCTGTAGCTAATTTTGTATAATCTCTAACCTTACTTGCCATATTTTTCTCCTCCTCAGATAAAAACGAATAAATAGAAAAAAATTGTAAACCCTTACAAATCTTTGTATATGTATATTTTAATTGTACGTGCACAATAAGTCAACACTTTTTTTGTAACCCTTTTCATCTAGATGTACAAGGCGGGAACAATGTTATACAATAAAGGATACATTATTTTAATGGAGGCATGAAATGTTAAAGTATCAAGAAATTGCTGATCAAATTGAGCTTGCAATTAAAAATAAAAATTTGAATCAAGGGACGCAACTCCCTAGTCTAAATGAACTTATTGCCAAATATGCCGTCAGTAAGACGACACTCGTTAAAGCTCTCACAACTTTAGAAGATAAGGGTATTATTTATCAAGTACAAGGTAGCGGAATTTTTGTTCGTCGTCAAAAAAGAGACGGTTACATCGCTCTAATGACGAACATGGGCTTTACAAAAGATTTAGAAAACAGTAAATTATCTACAAAAGTGATTGATTTAAAAGTTGAACTACCCAATGCTGATGTAGCCAGGGAATTAAATTGTGCTCCGGGTGAGGAAGTTTATTTAATAAAAAGAATTCGTTACATCGATAATCAAGTTCTCTGTATTGAGAGATCCTACTATCGAAAAAAACTTGTTCCTTATCTTAATCGCGAAATAATCAGTGAGTCTATTTTTAATTACTTGAAAGAAGTTTTAAAATTAAAAATAGGTTTCTCCGATAAATATTTACGTACAGACACCCTTAAAAAGACAGAATCAACCCTTTTAGAACTACCAGAAAATTCGCCTGGACTCTATATTGATGAACTTTTTTATACAGTAAGCGGTGAACCTTTTGATCTTTCTCAAACTATTTATAACTATAAACATGCTAACTTTTTTATTCAAAGTGGACAAAAATAAAACCATAATTAATAAATTAAAAACCTCAGGGCAATCACTTAAAAAGGTGATTACCCTGAGGTTTTTAATTTATTTCAAGATTCATTTAAAGAATTCTATTTAACTTCCATCTCTTTAATTTTATCGTTAATTTCTTTTTCAACTTTACGATGTTTGGGTGATAATCCTTCGGCAAAAAACAAGACACTACCGATTGCTAAGACATAAGTTAGGCCCATTGTAGAACTGTTCCAGAAAGATGCTCCATAATAAAGAATGCTGCGAGCACCATCATACAAGAAACGCATTGGTAACCATGGAAGAACCCAATCTTGGTAGAATTGAGGTACTAATGGTTGTGCCATTGCCAATAAAGGAATTGAGAAAAATAGTAAGAGGACAAATATAATTACCCCTGGGAAACCAATCCATGTCAATACCCCTGAGAATAACATTATAAAAGCAAAACTTGTAAATGATAAGAACGATGCAATTGTTATAAAATGTGTAAAATCAAATCCTAAAATCCATGTCGCATACGTAGCTGTTGCAAATCCAGTTAAAATTGCAAGTGCTACAGCTGAGATAATGAATGATGATTTAAATGAAAACTTGTGTTTCATTGATTTAAATTCTCTTGAATCTCCAGCGTAGAATAATAATAAACTAATAACCATGCTTGCAATCCAGACGGGTTGGAAGAACGAACTATTCGCTGATGTTAATCCAGCGGTTGAATGTCTAACGGTTGTTTTTACAGTGATTGGGTTATTTAACTTCAATGCAGTCACAGCGGGGACACTCATATTGGCTTTTGCCATATTTGTTAAAATTCCGGCTGAAATACCACCACCAATTTTTGTAACTATTGTTGATAGTGTCGAACCTAAAGTCGTTGACAATGTAGCATTTTTTGCTTCATTTGTTACAACAGTTACATTTGTAACATCTTTTGTTGTTGGATCAGCTAATTTTCCAATTGATGCCGAGAAATCTTTTGGAATTACAATAGCCGCATAATAATGTTGTTTATCCATTGCACTCTTAAGTGCCTTATCACTCTTAACGATATGCCAATCTAACGCCTTATTTTTGCTTCTAGTTAGATTTTCAACGATTTTGTTACCTTGCTTACCACTATCTTCATTAACAATGGCAACAGGTACATCTTTGAGCTCTGATTTTACAGATGGGATTTGCATCACCACCATAATAAATGTAAGTAATACCGAAACTAAAATGGCGAAACCTAAAAATTTATTTTTAAACATAATCATATTCCTCTTTTCTTTTTGAGTGAGCACTCAATCAATTACAAATACGATTATAACCTATCCACAAGTTTAGTCAACCCTAACTTTTAAATATAAACTATCAAAATAATAAGTTTGTCTTTTGTCATCGCTATCAATTGTGTCATAATAGGGCTATAAATAGGATGGTGAATATTATTAAAAATTCTGAATTAAAATTATATGCCAACTCGGATTTATTTAGAGATATAACAGATAAACAAAAACAAATTTTAATCGCCGCAATTGAATTATTCTCAGAAAAAGGCTATGCAAATACAAGTACAAAAGAAATTGCAAAAAAAGCTGGCGTGGCTGAAGGTAATATTTTTAGTAAATATAACAATAAACAAGGCTTACTTAACGCCATTATTGCCCCTGTCATTAAATCCATCTTACCTTCTGCAATGCACGACTTATTAGACGAGTCCATTGATCATTCAAATTTAACTTTGGATTCATTAATTCGTCCTTTGTTAAAAAATAGAATTATTTTTTTGCAAGAAAATGCTAAAGTTCTTAAAATTTTCATTTCTGAACTACTTTATGATAAATCGGTTGTTAAACAGTTATTAGAAAATATTCCCGCCCCATACTGGACGGCACTCAATTCAACTATTGATACACTAAAAGAAAAAAAACTAATTGTCAGTTGGGATAATCTCGAAATTCTTAAGGTTATTTGGTCAACTATAGGTGGTATTGTACTTGGTTATCTTCTTTTTGATCAATCGTTAACAAAAGAAAGTATTGAACATTCAGCAGATGCTCTGATAAACGCACTTAGTGTTTGATAAAAATAAATAATTAAAAATACCCATCGAGTAAACAAGTTACTGTAAAACCTTGTTTACTCGATGGGTATTTTTAATTCAAAGCAGATTATTCATACTAACTAATCTTTTTAATTACGCAGGAATACTATTAATAAATGTTTCTACTTCTTGTTTCGTTTTACGATTTTTATTAACTAAACGTCCTGTTTCTTTACCATTTTCATATGCAATAAAACTTGGAATACCGAAGACACTTAACTCAACAGCTAAGTCCATATTTTCATCTCGATCGACAGCTAAGAATGTGTATTCAGTATATTCTGATTCAATATTAGGCATTTCAGGTTTAATAAAAGCACAATCTGGGCACCATGTTGCAGAAAAAAATAGGATATACTTTCCATCTTTAATTTTATCCATTAATTCACTTACCGTTGTTTCTTTTTCTATACTTTTCATTTTTGCTACCTCCACTAATATGCTTACTTTTTATAAGTATATATCAGATTAGCCATTTTCAATTAAAATATGCTTGCTTATTTATTTTTATCTCTGATTAGTTTAGCTTCTTTATTACCTATATATAGGCTGTATGCAGAATACAATAATACTACAATAACAATCCATTGAATCACACTTGTATTAATATTCTTAACTAAAAGTACCGCAACTAAAACACCTATAATACCAAAAACAGAAAATAAGGTTATTTTTCTAGAATATTGATTGAGTTTTATAAATTGCATACTTCCTATTGGTAAAGAAAATGCACATCCCCCCATCATAATTGGAAATGCAGCAATCGGATCCATTCCCATCGCATAGACAGTTGCCATTGTTAATGAAAATGAGCCTATTCCAATATTATTTAATGCGCCATAAATAAATAATAAAAATCCTGTTACAACTAATTTCCAGCCAAATAGTTCGGTAGCGGTCCCACTAGCAGTGATTAGGCCTAATTTACCAGCGATGATTAACGCGGTTGCAACAAGTAATCCAACGATAACAAATGATCTAATACTATTTTCAGGTAATCTAACAACAAATCTCGGACCAATATAAGCACCCAGCACTTGGCAAATAATACAGACTAGTAACGTCTTAGTACCAACATTGATACTTGTAATATACGCCAGCGACATGACAAATATTGGAATAACATCTTGCGCATTTAACGTACCTGGTAATTTTTTCATAGAAACCCAATTAGCTTTCTGGTATATTGCTGTTGATATGGCAAAATCTGAAATTCCAAAAGTAGAAAAGAAAAAAATAACAATCTGCGATATTGGTGTCCATACTGAACTGGCCGGTTCTTTCATGAAGTCTGATTTATGTCTCATTAAATCACGCATAAAATAACAGATAAATATAAAATTAATAACAATAATTGCCGCAATCAACGTCTTTTGCATGATTAAATCTCCTAGTTAAATGAATCATAATAGTACAGTTTAACTCAATTTATTCCTAGATAAAATAGTCTATATTAATTTTTCTATTTTATACTATATAATTAGTCCTTTAAAGTCTAAAATTAGAAATATAAGGTATGCTACTGTTAATTGTTTATATAATTTATAAAAGGAGATGCACTATGCTAACAGACTTTTTTGCTTATAATTCATTTAGTCATTTGAAACTAAAGGTAGATTCATTGATTCCATATGGTTTTACAAAAACAGCAGAAGAAATCTATAATTATCAAGTTTCAATTCTTAATAATCAATTTATACTAACCGTCTCAATTTCCCCCTCTGAAAAAATTAATACTACTATTATTGATGCTCTAACTAAAGAAGAATATACACTTTATAAAAATCAGTCTGCAACAGGATCATTTGTCAGTTCAATCAGAAAATCAGTGATTGAACAACTGGATTTAATTGTTGCTAGTTGTTTTGAAACTACTCCAGTATTCCAAACTGCTGATTCACAATCTATCATTAATTATGTACAAGAACATTATCAGACCAATCTAGAATTCCTCTGGAAACAGTTTCCAAATGACGCTGTTTTACGTCGATCAGATTCTAAAAAATGGTATGCCGCTTTAATGAAAATTCCAGCAACTAAAATAGGCTTGGATTCCGAGAAATTAGTTGAAATACTTAATATTCGAATGGATCCTGACCTGCTCATCAATAAAATAGACAAAAATCAAATTTTTCCAGGGTACCATATGAATAAAAAACACTGGGTTTCAATTTTATTAAATGGCCAAAATAATTTAGACACTGTTTATTCTTATATTGATACTAGCTATGGACTAGCTAAATAAAAGGCGAACTAAAAAAATCCATTCTAATAGTCAACAAAATTTGAACTTGTTTACTTAGAATGAATTTTCGCTTATCATTAAACACTTGTACTTTTTTAGTATATACGTAGCTTTGTAGCTCAATTTTATCTACTTATTAATATTTTCTTTAAATAGGTTGTATATATCATCAACTGTATTCGATTTTTTTAATTCTTCCACAAATGAGTCATGGACAAGTAATTTCGATGTATTTGATAAATACTGTAAATGCTTTCCATCATCTTTTTCTGGAATTAGAAATGAGATAACTGTATCTACTGGCTGATTATCAAATGTTTCCCATTCAATAGGCTCACGTAATTTAACAATTAGCATTGCTGATTTATTAATCGATTCATCCTGTGCATGAGGTATCGCAATGCCTTTTTCCATCCCTGTCGTTCCCTCAGACTCACGAATCTTATACTTATTTAAAATATAACTTTCATTATTCGTATATCCTAATTTTTTAGCAAAATTTGCTAAAAAATGTAAGAGTTCTTCTTTATCAGAAACGGCTACGTTCAATTCAATGTTTTTTCTTTTCAATATATTATCGAATTCATTTTCATTCATTTTTATATCATTATCTTGCTCTTGTTCAAAGTTGGTATTACTACCTACATTCATCACTAAACTATTATTTTTTTTAGCTTGGCGACCAGCAATAGCGGCTAGTAAGACAGCAGATACAAGTGATCCAATAATAATCCATAATACCCACAGTAATGGTTTATTCACTAACGGTAATACAATAAATCCACCATGTGGAGCCGGTACACTAATTCTAGTTACATAGGTTAAAATCGCAGCAATCGAAGAACCAACCATAAATGCAGGAATATTTAGTAGCGGATTCTTTGCCGCAAATGGAATTGCACCTTCTGTAATATGAGTTGATCCTAATAAAAAGTTAACGTAACCTGCGCTGCGCTCTTTATCTGAGTATGCTTTTTTGTTGAACAGTACAGCAAACCCTGTTGCCAATGGTGGCGCAATACACGCTGCAGAAACTCCTGCCATAAAGAAATAATTTCCCTGTGCTAAAAGAGCTGTTCCGGTTAAATATGCTGCTTTATTAATTGGCCCACCCATATCTGAAGCACACATAATTCCAACAACTAATCCTAATAGAATGGGACTTGAATTTTCTAAACCCTTTAAAAACGTCATCATTCCTTCATTAATTGTTGCCATTGGAACTGATAGATACCAAATAATAGAGCCTGATAAAAATACTCCAATTACAGGTAAAATAAAAATGGCTTTCAGTCCATCTAATGATTTAGGTAGTTTTTTTAATAAGAACTGTAATATTAAAATCGTATACCCTGCTAAAAATCCACCAATTATTCCACCTAAAAATCCCGTTCCATTTGTATATGCTATCATTCCCGTTACAAATCCAACTATCAATCCAGGTCTTTTACCAATAGCCTCAGCTATATAGGCACATAGAATTGGAACCATAAGATTCATTGCAAATCCGCCAATAGTGTTCAATAAATGTGCTATATCGTTATATTGAGGGCTTTTTATGTCTGCTGAATTAATTCCCCAAAAAAATGATACGGCTGTTAACACTCCCCCAGCAACTACTATTGGTAACATATGTGACACTCCATTCATCACGTACACATACATTTTGTGCCAAAATGAGCCAGATAAATTTACTGTTTCTTCATTCGATGAAATTTTTGCTCCTTTTCGATGATAGGTAGGTAAATTATCATCTGTCAATATTTGATCAATTAATACATCTGCCTCTTTCATACCTTTCGTAACTGACACATTTATCATTTTTTTACCATCGAATCGATCAATATCTACATCTTTATCTGACGCAATTATTACACCATCAGCATCATCAATTTCTTGTTGTGAAAACGCATTTTCTATACCACTTTGACCATGAGTTTCAACTTTAATTGATATACCTCTTTTTTTAGCGGCTTGTTCTAAGGCCTCTTGCGCCATGTATGTATGCGCAATTCCTGTTGGACATCCAGTAGCTGCAATTATTTTATATTTTGTCATCTTAATTCCTCCTTAATATTAGATATTTTTACCTGCTTAGTCAGCTCTTTTACATTCGAAAAATCTGTTAACCCTTTTGAAAATGCCGTTGAACTCGCGGCTGCTATACTTTCTCTAAATACTTCTTCTATTTTTTTGTCCCCTATCGCTACCCCTGCTAAAAAAGTTCCCAACATGGTGTCGCCGGCCCCAGCCGTGTTAACAACGGTTCCTTTAGGGACAGTTCCATATAACACAACCTCTTTATTTATAAACATTGCACCACCGCCACCCAATGATAATAAAATATTTTGTGCACCCAATTTAATTAATTCTTTTGAATAAGTTATCAATTCATGTTGAGATAGTTTATGTTCTACGCCAAACCAACTCATTAATTCTTCATCATTTGGTTTTAAAATATAAGGATTATATTTCAATGTATCCAGTACGGTTTGATAACTAGTATCCAAAACTAGCTTATATCCTTTTTCCTGCGCCTGCTTTGCGATACTAATTAAAATTTCTTCAGAGATTCCGTCAGATAAACTACCAGATACAACTAATGTATCCTTTTCATCTAAATTTTGAATCTTATCCATGAACTGATTTATTTCATCATCACTAACATGTGGACCTTTATTTACTAATTTATACTCCGTATCTTGCTGAATTACTCTTGTAAAAACATTAATTCGTGTATTAGCATCGATATGTACAAAATCAGTTTTTATATTGCACCTTGCCAACTCAGACTCAATATACGCATTAGTAAATCCTCCACCAACTCCAATAGCAGTACTTTCTACGCCTTTCTTTTTTAGAATAAAACTAACATTAACTCCTTTACCATTCGCTTGTATTTCATAATTTTCCGTTCTATTAACAATATTTTTTTTCATTTCATCGGTTTGGATAAAAAGATCAATAGCTGGATTCAATGTACATGTATATATCATAATTTTTACCCCTTTCTTCTACCTACCAATACTACATCTGACAGAAATGAAAAGGTTTTCAATATATGATTTTGTATGCTACAATTGAAAATAAACAAACAATCAAGGTGAGGTGACCAGTAATGTCTCTTAGTAACTCCGAAAAGATTCTTTGGCAAGTCATTCAAGATAACCTAGAAGATATTCCGATATTAACAATAACCAACCTTAGCGATTTAGCTCATGTATCAACCGCTACAGTCGTACGAACGCTCAAAAAAAAAGGCTACAGCGGTTATATGGATTTTAAACAATCTATAATTACTAAAGAAAAAGAAAAAAAATATAAGAATATTCAGAATATGGATCACGATATCCAACAAGTCATTATGAAGAATGAACATGAACTTAATAACACACTACGTATGCTTGACGTTAATACCATAGAAAAAACAGTTCAAAAAATTAAACGTTCAAAAAAAATATACATTTTCTCAAGGGGTTTTTCTGAATTAATTGCAATTGAAATGCTAACAAAATTTGAATTATTAAATAAAAATTGTGTCAGTTTTACGGATCCCAATATTATTAAACAAATTAGTCACAGGATTACATATAATAATATTTTAATTATTATTTCATTGAACGGAACTACTGCAGAACTCCTTGAAGGTGCTAAAAATACGTATAAAAATGGAGCCGATATTATTGTATTAACAACCAACAAATTAAGTCCACTTATTAAATATTCAGATTCCGTGTTTATCGGATTTAAATCTGAAATTTCATATTTCCCTGAATTTGAAGTTAAATCTCGTTTACCATTACAGGTAATGAGCCGTATACTTTTAGATTCTTATGCAATTCGAACAAAGAAAGCTAGCAAATAAATTTATTTCACTTCTACTTTTTTTCATTACTAAATCATTAAAAATAAAGAGGCTAAACATGACGTTTAGCCTCTTTATTTTACTATTTTAATACCTTATCAAACCACGATGTAGCAGTACTTTCAAGAACGACATTTAAATCTTCAATATTCTTTTTACCAACTGTGTTCATCCATTCTTTACCTTTTTCTTCACCATCTTTAGCAAATGGTTCGATACCTTTGCTCCATGTTGCACGTCCACAAAGTACACCATTAAATGTTGATTTTGCTTCATGAGCAAATACTAAAGTATCTTGGAATAATTGTGCCGATACACCACCACTTAAGAAAATAAATGGTAATTTGGTTGCATCACTTTGTTCTTTAAATATATCTAATGCTTCTGTCTTAGAATATACCACCTCATTATCGTCGTTAAACCCTTCCACATAATCCATATTGACTGGCACTTCTACTTTAAGTACATCTACTTTATATTCAGGTTTAGAAAATTCTTTCATCATTTCAATAACTTTATGAGGTTTTACTTTAGCATACTCTGAACCTTTAACATCGTCATTAGTTGCATCATAAGAAACCAATTCTAAAAATAATGGCATATCTTCTGCAGCACATTCTGAACCAAGACGCTCCATATATGCATGTTTCATATTATTAATCTCAGCATTTTCGTCTATATCATAATAAAGTAAGAATTTAATAGCGTCAGCGCCCTCTTCTTTAAGACGACGAACTGACCAATCTGGTAATAAGTCAGGTAAGCGACCTGGGGTAGTAACATCATAACCCGTTTTTTCGTATGCAACTAGTAATCCAGTACTTGCATTACGGACCTTTGCTGCTGGAAGACCATATTCTGGATCAAGTAATATTGCTGAAGCGTATGGTGTTAATTCTGATGAAATTACTTTTTTAAATTCAACGATATCTTCTTCATTTGCTGGCTTATTTGCTGCTGCTGCCAACATTTTTTTTAAAGATCCTCGTTGATCAATTGCTAATGCTGCAATTACGCCTTTTTCATTTGAAAGTGCTTTAAGTCCTGCCAATTTATTTGGTGTCATTTTTATTCCGTCCTTTATTATTTTTTTACTTCTCTCATCCACTTATAATTCTATCTTTGAAGAATATGAAAAGGTTTTTAAAATTTCATTTTTTACATACCAATTAAAAATAACTTAACAATCATAAATACCGTTTACTCCGACTAGCTCTTAATAAAGAATCAGTTAATATCATTTTTTATATTTTAAAGTACCATTTAAATATGTTTCCTCAAAATTTAAATCATGATCTAAAACAATGAAGTCAGCATCTCTACCTGCCGCAATACTTCCGCACTTATCATCAATTCCAACGCTTCTAGCGGGCACATAACTAGCCATTTGGATTGCTTCTTCAGGAGTAGAAATATTCCAATCAACAACATTTTTAACTGCTTCCATTAATTTTAAGACACTACCAGCTAAACTTCCTGACTCTAACCTTGCGGCGCCATCTTTAACAACAACTGGGAACTCACCTAATGTATAATTTCCATCAGGCATTGCACCAGCACGCATACAATCAGTTACTAATACAATGTGGTCTGCTCCTTTAACGTTAATTAAAATTTTAGCAGATGCCGGATTAACATGTTGACCATCACAAATTAGTTCATCATAGACACTACTTAATGACATTGCTGCGCCAACCATCCCTGGCTCTCTATGATTAAGTGGGCTCATTCCGTTATACGTATGAACGAAAATAGATGCACCAGATTCTACTGCAGATTTAGCTTGATCAAACGTAGCATCACTATGCCCCAATGCTACTTTGACCCCTTGTTTAGTTAAGGCCTCAGTAAATTCTTTAACACCCTTTCGCTCAGGTGCAATCGCAATTTTTCGAATAAGTCCATGCGCTAATTTTTGCCAATGCTCAAAAATATCTATACTTGGATCTAAAAAGTATTTAGGATTTTGCGCACCTTTGTGTTTTTCAGTAAAAAATGGACCCTCAAAAAAGATACCCTGTATTTTTGCACCACGTACTTCACCATGACGCTTACCAAAGTCAGAAATAACTTCGTTCAACGTTTCTGGAGCTGCCGTCAATGTTGTCGGCAGAAATGAAGTAACGCCACATTCTAATAAACCTTCAGACATCATTTTTGCGCCCTCAAAATCGTTATCCATCACATCATATCCCTTTAAACCATGGACATGTGTATCTACAAGCCCTGGTGCAATCCATTTACCCGTATATTCTTTGATATCACCATCAGGTTTTTCTTGTTGATAATCACCAAATTTACCATCAATAATTGCCAAGTACCCTTCATTTTCAACCGTGTTTTTCAAGAAAAACTTATCTGCATGAATATAATATATTTCCACCAGTAATGCCTCCTATATTATTTTTGTTAAAAAGAAACTAGCCCATTATCCATAGTCTAGTTCCGCAGGCCTCTTCTAGAATAACTTGAAGAATGCACCTACTAAGCCAACAACTACTGTGAGCCCAATCAACATCAATGGAGATTTACCTTTTTTCAACATCCAGTAACAGAAGAATGTATAAAGAAGCGGTAATAATGCCGGCATCACTTTATCAATAACACCTTTTTGTAAATCAATATCAATTTTCCCAGCATGAATCACAACACCAAATTTAAAGTTAACGTATGTTGCAACCAAGGCTCCAACAACAGTTAATCCAACTATCGACGCAGCACGTGATATTTTTTTTGTATTTTCCTTCATACTCGAAATAGCACGAGTACCAGTTCTATACCCATAATTCATTAACCAGAATAGTAACCCAAAATGCACTGCATTAAAGACAACAAGGAATAAGATCGGTCCAAGTGGATTTCCATTCATTGATAATGAAACCCCAACTCCGGCTGTAATAGGTAGCAACGTTAACCAGAACATCGCATCCCCAATACCACCTAAAGGTCCCATCATTGCTACTTTGATACCACGAATAGTTGATCTATTTTCTTTATTTTCTTCCATTGCTAAAATAACACCTTGAACAAATGTTACTAAAAATGGATGTGTATTAAAAAATTGTAAATGATCAAGCATTGCATATGAGAAATCTTCTTTATCTTTATGAATTTTTTTCAATCCAGGAATTAAACTATAAGTCCACCCACCACCTTGCATACGTTCATAATTAAATGAAGCCTGTAAAAGTAGTGAACGCCAAACCATTTTGTTTAAATCTTTTTTTGTAATTACCTTTTCAACAGTAGGATCGTTATAAGTATCTGGGATCACAACATCATTGCGATCAAATTTCTTTTTAGATGCCATCACTATAGTCCTCCTCTTCATTAACTGTTACGGTTGCTACTTTTTTTCCACCATTATCAGATTTTGCTCCACCAATAAAGAAATCATAAGCAGCGATTGAAATACCAATGATTGCGACTCCTAAGATTGGTAAGTTACCATATGCTGCAACAACAAATCCAATTGCGAAGAATGGTGCGTACGCTGTCTTCCACATAATTTTTAACAACATGGCAAATCCAACAGCTGGCATAATACCACCGGCCGTACTTAATCCTGTTAAGATCCATGCAGGAACGGCTTCAACCATTCCTTGCGCTTTACTTGCACCGAGGAAGATTGGTAAGAACGCCATAATGAAGTAGAAAACAAACAAGATTAGCGGACCCATGTAGTTCAATCGATCAATTTTCTTATCATTACCTTCCATCGCGTATTCATCCATTTTATGCATAACTGGTGAGTAAGCTGTAAATAGTAATGTAACTAAACCTTGTACGGCAACTGCAAATGGTACGGCAATACCAACTGCTAATGTTGGTGTTTGATGAGCAATAATTGCAAATGCGGTTCCCATAATTCCACCAATAACAACATTAGGTGGCTGTGCTCCAGCAAGTGGAACCATTCCAGCCCAAACTAATTCTAATGTACCACCAACAATTAAGCCGGTTTGAAAATCTCCTAATATTAGACCAACTACTGCACCAGTAACGATTGGTCTATGAATATGTGTTAAACCACTATACATATCGATACCGGCAATACCAGCCCATAGTCCAATTAATAACGCTTGTACTAACATATAAATTTCCTCCTTTTTATTATTATATTTACGTTTTTAATATTCTTTCAGTAAGCGCATCATATCTGATGCCTTTTCATTCGGAATACCTTGAACCTCTAGTTCAACACCCAAATCATGCATTTTATTGAATGCTTGAACATCGGTATCATCGACTGAGATAGTTGCCGATAATTGTTTCTTCCCTTCTGAAAAATGTAAATTACCAATATTTACTTTCTTAATTGGGACACCTCCTTCAATAATTTTAGCCATGTCTTCTGGCGTACGAACAACTAATAATATTTTTTGTTTATCCGAGGCTTTACCAATAATACGAATCGTTTTTTTAATATCGAAAAAGCGGATTCCAACAGTTTCAGGAATAACCATCTCCATTAAACTTTGCTGTACATCATCTTTAGAAACCTCATCATTCGCAACTACAACTAGATTAGCGTCAATCGTATTAACCCATGTCATACCAACCTGTCCATGAACAAGTCTGTTATCAATTCTTGCAAGTAAAATGTTTGGTGTTGTCATAATAAATTCCTCCTTGAAATTTTTATTTATAGGCATGTAAAGTTACACCTTTAACTACACGATTTACGGTACCGCTTGGTGAAGGTGTATCTGGTGTGTTTCCCACTTTTACTGAACTTAATAATGAAATAGTTTGCGCATACATAACATCAGCAAGAGCCAGATATCCTTCTGGTAAAAGGGCATCTCCTGATTCAAATGTGAAACGATCACCACTAAAGTTATTCTGTCCCTCAATATCAATCCCAATTACTTTAGCGGCAATTTTATCTCCACTCACTTCTTCTAAAATATCAATATCGTATTGACGTGTATATTCTTGATTGTTAACAAATACAAAAACTAATGTTTTCTCGTTGACGAACGATTTAGGTCCATGTCGGAACCCCATTGAAGAATCAAACATTGTTGTTAGCTTACCTGCCGTTAGTTCAAGAATTTTCAACTGTGCCTCTCTTGTTAATCCCGATAAACTTCCGGACCCAAGATAGACAACCCGATCAAATTCCATATCAATAACAGCTTTTATTTCAGCTTCACGTTTAATCACTTCATGACCCATTGCAATAATAGTCTCAACATATTTTTCTTTAATATCCTTACGTGTTGTATCAAAAATTAATAACGCTGAGAGTGACATACAACTGTATGATCCAGTCATTGCAAATCCCTTATCATTAGACAGCGCAGGCATCATCAATAACAAATTACGTTCGTCATCTTTTGTACCAACAGCAAGTTTCCCTTCCGGAGCACAAGTAATTGTAATTTGATATAAATTTTTAATTATTTTTCTTGAAATTTCAACAGCGGCAACACTTTCAGGACTATTACCACTCCTAGCAAACGAAACTAAAATAGTCGTAGCATCTGGTACTAAATAATCATATGGTGCAGATACGATATCGGTTGTTGGAATACTTTCAAACTGATAATTTGCACGATCCCCGTGGTTACTTAAGTATGGTGTTACAGTATCACCAACATAAGCGGATGTTCCTGCTCCTGTAAAAATGACCCGAATCAACCCGTTCGAGGTAGATTTAACTGATTTTAAAAATGTCTTTATTTCGTCTGACTTTTCACTAAAATTATTAAATGCCTCAGTCCAAAGTTCAGGTTGTTGTTTAATTTCACCTGTTGTAATATTTGCGCCCATTATTTCCAACTCTTTTTCATTCTTCTCAAACATATTAAGCTCTCCTTTAGATGCCATTATCATCTATTTCTACTCTTTTTTTTGTTTCAAATTGCATAATACCTTTTTTACCAGCATCCAGTGCTTTCTCCATAAACGCGCTCATGTTCAAATCCCGGTTAAATAACATATCTAATAACATCGGTATATTCGATCCTGTTAAAACGCTTACATTATTATGCAGTAATTTTATTTTAACTGCTTCATTAAATGGTGTTCCTCCAGGAATATCAGTAAAGAAAACTATTCCATCTAAGCCGTTTAATTTGTTAAGCGCTTTCATATAGTCGCCGCTTAAATCTTCCGCGGTCATTCCTTGTATAAAATCACAAAGAATAAAATTTTCTTGTTGTCCGGCAATAAGTTCAATATTTGATCCCATTCCAGTTGCAAAGTTCCCATGTCCAGCTACTACCATACCAATCATATAATTATCCTCCCTTATTTATTGTGTCGAATATGATAAGTAAATTTATCACCCCTCGCAATACTCAACGTAAATTCAATTACTTCATTTTTTGTGTTATACGTCGTTCGCTCTAATTTAAGAACAGGTGCACCTTCATAAAAATTTAATAAAGTTGCATCATTGCCTGCCATAACACCTGCTGTTAAAGATTCATCAGCCGTTTTTACAATCTGGTTATAATCATCTAAAAAAATGACATACATCGCTTGCTTATTTAATGTCTCCACAGTTAAAGAGGGAAATTTAGCATACGGTAAGTAAGTTCTCTCTAACATCATTGGTTCATCTGATGCAAGTCTTAATCGTTTTAATTTAATTACCTTGGTACCAACTTCAACTTTTAAACCTTGAGCAATAAACTCATTAGCACTAATAACATCAAAGCTAATTATTTTACTACTCGGTTCTTTATCAAGGGAAACCATTTGTTCTGTAAAACTAAACGTTCCCCCTAAATCAGTCTTAATTTTAGCGATATTCGACACAAATGTTCCTTTACCATGTTGGCGATATACATAACCCATTAGTTCTAACTCATTTAGTGCTGTTCGGACAGTCGTACGACTCATATCGTAAGCAATAGATAAATCACGTTCAGACGGTAATTTATCATTCACCTTTAGATTCTTTTCAATTTCTTCTTTTAGCGTATCTACTAATTGATCATAGAGTGGACGCTCATAATTACCGTTTAACATTACTTTTCCCCCAAGTGGTTACTACCACATACATAATATATTATTTTTAAAACTCTTTGTCAATAGTTATTTTTATATTAACTATTATTAAATCATTTGTATTTTCAACATTGGTACCTACCATTAATCATGTTTTTTAATTCCCCCCTTCTAAAGTAATCATATTTCACTTTAAAGTTATAGATTATTAGCGACACACTACTTCGCTGTATAAAATTATCGTGACCGATATGACTTGCTTTCTAATTATATCAATTAAGCATAACTTTTATTTATTAGATTCTAAACTCATATAAATTCTTTCTACAATAAATACGTAAGGGTACTAAAAAGTTACTTTAGTCTAAATAATATACATCTAAAATAAAACGTTTACATTTTAGTAAAAGTTTAGTAAAATGTAGTTGTTAACTAAAAGAATGCGTTTTCACGTTTATTATTTTTATGTTTTGCTATTATGAATAACAATTTCTTTTACCAAAAATCTATTATATAGGAAGAGGTCATTAGAATGGATACAAATAAATTAACGATTGATGCCGAACGATTTGCAGCTGCAATTATTGCCGGAAATCCTAAGCAAACAAATGAAGATAACAAGATATATATTAAACGTCAATTGACGTTATACCTTGAATCAGTTTTGTTAGTTAATGATTTTAATTCTTTAGAAGAAAACCAATTAGGTTCTGCTAAAGAAAAACAACGTCAAGCAATTTTAGATAAGATTATCGAACACAGATATAACTAATTTTAACTACACTCGAAAGGAATTAAACTAATGAAAAATTCTAAAGATTTTAAACAATATGCTTCATATGCCTTTGGTGCATTTGGACATGATGCCTTTTATGCAACACTTAGCACTTATTTTATGATTTTTATTACAAGTCAATTATTCGTTACAAAGGATGCTGGTTTCAACGCTAAAATGATTGGTTACGTCACAACTATGATGGTTGTTATTCGAATTGTTGAGATCTTTTTTGATCCTTTAATTGGTGGCGTTATTGATAATACTCGTACTCGTTGGGGGAACTTTAAACCATGGTTACTAATCGGTTCAATTGTCAGTTCAATTGGATTAATCCTTATTTTCACTGATTTTGGTGGTTTAGCTACAAGCAATCCTTATCTTTACTTAATTCTTTTTGCCATTGTTTATATCATTCTAGATAGTTTCTATTCATTTAAAGATATTTCATTCTGGTCAATGTTACCAGCTCTAAGTGTCGAATCAGAAAAACGGACTAAATTTGGAACAATTGCTCGTTTTGGTTCAACATTAGGTGCTCAAGGTGTTATTATCGTTATCGTCCCAATCGTTGTCTTCTTTTCAAAAATGTTCTCAGGTACAACTGGTAATACACAAACAAAAGCAGGTTGGTTAGGTTTTGCTATTGTTATCGGTTTGGTTTCATTCTTAGGTGCTTTAGCAACTATTTTAGGAACTAAGATTGAAAAAAATGCAATTCGTGAAAATACTGAAAAAGTTCGTTTCCGTGATGTTTTCAAAGTTATCGGTAAAAATGATCAGTTAATGTGGTTATCATTATCATATTTCCTTTTCGCTTTTAGTTATGTTATTACAAATTCACTTTTGATTTACTACTTCAATTATGTTTTAGGTAGTGCAGCTGCATTTACTACTGTTGGTGTTCTAACAGCAGTCTTAGGAATTATTTCAGTTTCATTGTTCCCAACTTTAGTTGCATTGGTTCATCGTCGTGCTATCTACCTTGGCGGAATCGCTGTCATGCTATTGGGTTACATTCTCTTCCTATTTGCTGGTACTAACCTTGTTGTTGTCTTAATTGCTGTTGGCTTATTCTTCTTCCCATATCCACTTGTTTTCTTAGCAGCATTGATGACAATTACGGATAGTGTTGAATACGGTCAATTAAAGAGTGGAACACGTAATGAATCTGTTACTTTAGCAGTTCGTCCTTTGTTGGATAAATTAGCTGGTGCCTTCGCTAATGGTGTTGTTGGTTTTGCCGCAATCCAAGCTGGTATGACAGGTAGTGCTAAACCAAGCGATATTACAAACAGTGGTTTACTACAATTCAGAATGTACATGTTCTTCGTTCCAATGGCCTTAATAATTGTTGCTGCTCTTATCTTTATGTCAAAAATTAAATTGACTGAAGCTAAACATGCTGAAATCGTTACAGAATTAAAAAAGAAATTAGATTAATATAATTAAAAAAACAGCGATCAGATAAAATCTGGTCGCTGTTTTGCTGTCTAATCGTTAAGTCCTTTACCATCAAGAATTTTCGGAATATATTTAATAATTCTAGCCTCACGCGTTTCTGTTTTTTTAGCATCTGCAAAATAACGTGCATACGTTTTTTGACGTCCAAGCGTTAACGTTTCAAAAAATTCTTCCAATTCTGGCATTTCATTCATTTTTTTCTGGAATTCCACTGGCAACACTAATTCAGTTGGTTTACCCTTAGGAACCTTTAACCCAGCCTTTTCTGCATTAATTGCTTGTTGAATGTAATCACTTATCTCTACTTTTAAATCAGTAACATCTTTTAAGCTATGAAATCTAATTTGGCGACCAACCTCAGTATGTTCGCCCGTTGGAACTAAAATACCCTTACCATCATCAATCAGAGTTCCTTTTAAGAAAAGTAATGCCATATACTCTTTAAATCCTTGAATTAAGACAATATTTTTACCATTTAGTGTATAACAAGGTTTGCCCCATTTAAATTCTTCAGTCAGTCCCGTTTCGAGTGCAAGTTCTCTTAACTGTGTCATTTCTTCTTTCCATTGTGTTGCTTTTTCTAAGTGTAAATCAACTTTTGGATTCTTTTTAATTTCTGTCATTGTCTTAACCCCTTTATTTTATAATCTTTTTTCTGGATTTAATTGTAGCCCAATCAATGAACATAACAAGAAAAATGCAGCTAATAATATCGTTTTAGTTCCCATTATCGGTACCATAGCACCCATAGAAATTGCGCCAAAAAGAAATGCTAAGACGACACCCAACATCCGCCAACCTTTAGCCATTGCGATTATATTACCTTTAACAATTCCGTCATAAAAACTTTCAGCCATTGTCCTCAAATTACCCGTCATCATAAATGACGTAAAAGGTCCTCCGTTGATTTGTCTAAATTCTTGAAGTTGAGCTGCTGCAACCATTGAAATGATTCCTGTAGATAACTGTGCTGGCCAATTTCTTGGAATAAATGCAACAATAATTAAAAGGATCGTCTCAATACCGATAACAAATCGTTGTCGTTTATTAATTGAATCTTCTTCTTTAAATCGATGTTGCAGATTTCTAGTTATAATAATACCAATCATAAAAGCAAAAATTGGAATCAGATGATCGAATATGGCCCCCCATTTCATTTGGCCCATATCAATACCTAATATAATTAAATTTCCGGTTTGCATACCAGCGAAAACACCATCATGTACGATATAGGTATACGCATCAAATCCCCCGCCGGCAAATATTAATCCAGCGAACAGTACCCTATCCAATAGTGACATTGGTTTTTTCATCAAATCCTTCTTTCAGATTGTACTTAAAATATTCTTTCAAATTAAGTATACTAAATTATCAGAAGTTAACAAGAATATACGATTAATTTTTACTATTAAAGACGTTATCAAGCGATTTTTTCTGTTTTAAAGTTTATAATGAAATTAGTTTTTATAAGACAAGGGAGATTACTTTTATGCATTTAGCCATTATTGGTGCCGGACCACGAGGTCTGATTACACTTGAACGACTCATTGCTTGGCAACAAGCAGATCCTTCAAATTCACCACTTACTATTGATTTATATGATCCATATGGTGTTGGTGGGCGCGTATGGTCACCAACTCAACCACACGAATTAATCATGAATACCGCAGCTCAACAAATTAGTTTATTCTATGGAACAAGCGTCCAATCTATTGGTCCAGTTATCCCAGGACCAAACATTTTCGAATGGGCTCAATCTGATGCTCATGATTTTATCGAAATAAATAATTATTCAGCGGATTTTTTAACTGAAATTAAAGATTTACATCCAAACGATTATGCAACAAGAGCACTTTTTGGTGTTTATATCCAATGGTACTACGCTGAATTACTTAAACGTGCCTCTAACAATATCACAATTAATTTGAATAAAAGTACGGTTACACAAATTTCAAAAAAAGCTGATCAATTTGAAATCACAACCGCCTTACCTTCAGTTAGCATCGTTGACTATGTCGTAATGTCTTTAGGTAATCTTGAAAATGAATTATCTGTCGGACAAAAAAGATTTGATACATTCGCTACAGAAAACAAGTTAACTTATGTTTTACCAGGCTTTCCAAATGAAACAAAACTAGATCATATCACGCACGAAGATACTGTTATTTTACGTGGCTTAGGTCTTAGCTTCTTTGATTTAGTGACCCGTTTGACTGTAGGCCGTGGTGGTCTATTTAAGCGATTAGAGAACGGGCAACTACAATATCAAGCAAACGGTAACGAACCTCACATTGTGGCAGGTTCGCGTCGTGGATGGCCTTATCATGCCAAAGGGGATAATCAAAAATCACCCGGCGAAGAAACTCAAGCTCATTTTTTAACGGCGGCTAAAATGGCAGTTTTCATGGAAAATGGTACCGTTTCTTTCAATGAATTTTGGACCTTATTAAGTCATGACGTTGAATATCAATATTATTCATTACTTGTCGCACAGAATTATCCAAAAATCGATTTAACAAAATTCCAATTAGCTTTCTTAAAAGATCCTAAAGTAACCGTTGAGCGATCAATTATTCTTGAAGAAGATCGCTTTAATTGGGATCATCTAGGAAATCCAATGACTAAAAAACCTAATGAAGATTTCAAAGCCGTTATGTTAGACCATTTACAAAAAGATGCAGTAGATGCAAAATTAGGTACTAAGACCGGACCATTGACCAGTGCTCTTGAGGTTTTACGTGACTTACGTCTTCCGGTTAGACAATTAATTGATAACCGTCTCTTAACAGATGATGACTATTTAACTAACTTCTTAGGCTGGTTTAATTCATTAAATAACTTTTTAACAATCGGGCCTCCTACCATTAGAGTTGAACAATTACGGGCACTCGTTGAAGCTGATGTTGTTACACTATTAGAACCTGGAATGGTCGTCGATACTAAAGATCATCAATTTGAAACATATAGTGCAAACCAACCAGATCAACGCTACTTAGCAACAACTCTAATTGAAGCACGCGTTCCTGCTGTTCATGCGACAACAGCAACAAGTCCTTTAATAAAACAGTTACTCGATACAAAAATCGCCAATCCTTTAATTTTAAATCCAACTAAAGGTGATTCTGTTATAGATGGCGCAGTCAACGTTGACCCTGTCAGCAATTTATTACTAGATGAGCATAAGACACCGCAACCTGGTTTATACTTCTGGGGTGTTCCGACTGATGGTGTTCATTGGCTAACAGCTGCAAGTCCAAGACCTTTTGTAAATGATGTTAGTTTACGCACAGCTAATGATATTGTTAAAGCTATTTTTACAGAAGAGTCACATAAATAATAATTAAAAAAGTGAATCATACCCTATATTGAGAATAGAGTATGACTCACTTTTTTAATATCTTTTACCTATTAAATTGACGTTAATTAATCCTAAAATAATAATTTTCTACTTGAGGATAACATTATATTCTAAATCATGATAAAATCATTAACTAGATATCCATCAACATTTCTTTATTAATTATGCTACTTAAATCAAAGGAGAAAAATGATAAAATCAATTATGCACGATGAAATATTTCTCGCACAAAAAGCTGAGATTGCAACTAAAAATGATGGCTCAATCGTAACCGATTTATTAGATACATTAGAAGCAAATAAAGAGGTTTGTGTTGGAATGGCTGCCAATATGATTGGTGTGAATAAACGAATTATCGTTTGCCAATTTGGTAATCTAAATGTTCCCTTTATTAATCCTAAGATTACAAAAAAATCTGGACGTTACAACGTCAATGAAGGTTGCCTTTCGTTGACTGGCGAACGTCCAGCACAACGATATGATTCCATTACAGTTGATTATTTAGACAAATCATTTCAACCACAAACCCAAAAGTTTTCAGGTTGGATGGCACAAATCATTCAACACGAAGTCGATCATTGTGAAGGTATTATCATCTAAATGAAAAAATCTCGAGAAAATAAATTCTCGAGATTTTTTTATTATTTAAATTTAAGCTTGAGCAGTTGGATAAATCGTAAATTCATTAACATTAACTTCTTCTGGTTGATCAATGGCAAACTTAACCACGCGTGCAATTGCGACCGGATCAATTCCAACTTGTTCATAAAATGACGACATCCCTGAAAGGGTTTGTTCATCCGTAATAGTATTTAATAATTCTGTGTTAATTGCTGCTGGATATAAGGTTGATGTTCTTATATTTGTTTTTTCCATAGCACTTTCTGTCCTTAGAACTTCCATTAAATTACGGACAGCAAATTTTGTTGCGCCATAAACACCTGCATCTGGGAATGATTTAATGCCTGCAACAGATGATGTTGTAATAACATGTCCATGTTTTTGTTCAATAAATATAGGCAACACTGCAGCAATTCCGTTCAATACACCTTTGATATTGATATCAATCATATCATCCCATTCATCCGTTTTTAAAGCCGATAAGGGCGAGTTAGGCATGATTCCAGCATTATTGAATATAACATCTATCCCACCAAAAGTTTCTTGTGCTAAAGTAACTAAATTCTTAACGTCACTTGCCTTAGTGACATCAGTAACGGCATATGTTGCCTGACCACCATTCTTTTTAATTTCTTCAACAATCTTTGCTAACTTAGCTTCACGACGAGCACCTAAAACGACTTTAGCCCCACCTTCAGCTAACATTCTGGCCGTTGCTTCACCAATACCACTTGATGCTCCTGTAATAACAACAACTTTATTTTCTACTGACATATCATTATCCTCCAATTTAATTAGTATGTTTACATTACTCTTTAAAGTGCACTCTAAGTCAACAAAAAAAGACTCATTTTTATACAAAATAAAAGTGAGTCTCTAGTACCTATTTATTTAAACGGTAAGCAGCGTGATATAAAGGGCCTACGTATTCATTAAATGCAAAACCTGATTTAATTCCAGCAGTTACAAAATCTTTTGCTTTATAGACAGCTTCTTTAACTGACAATCCGTTTGCAAGGCCCGCAGTTATGGCCGCTGCAAATGTACATCCTGCTCCATGATTATAAGCAGGCGTTATCTTTTCAGTTTCTAAAACCTCAAATTGAGTTCCATCATAAAATAAATCAAGCGCCTTTTCACCCTTAAGAGCTTTACCGCCTTTAACAACGACATTTTTTGCACCTAACTCATGAATCTTAATAGCTGCTTGTTTCATGTCGTCAAGTGATTTCAAAGTTCCCATTCCAGATAAAACACCAGCTTCAAACAAATTAGGCGTTGTGACTGTCGCAATTGGGATCAATAAATCACGGATAGCATCAGCTGCTTCTGGATTTAATACTTCATCTTCACCTTTACAAACCATAACAGGATCAATCACAACATTCTTAATCTCTTTTTCTAAAATGCTTTCACGAGCTACTTCTGTAATTGCAACACTACCAAGCATCCCTGTTTTCATTGCAGCAATATCTCCGCCGGCACCTGTCGTTTTCAACTGTGCTTTTACTAATTCAGCATCCATAACAGTTACGTTATGTGCCCATCCAGCATCTGGATTCATGGTAACAATTGAAGTTAGCGCAACCATACCATAAGTTCCAAACTCTTCAAATGTTTTCAAATCTGCTTCCATACCAGCGCCACCACTTGCGTCGCTACCAGCAATTGTTAAAACCTTAGGAATTATTTTCGTCATTACTAATCTCCCTTTTATTGGATGATTTATTTTTAAATTAATATTATTTTATCATACGCCTTGTTATAAACAGCGATACTATTAGGAGTCTTACGCTTCAGAAATATATCGGTATCATTAAAGAGCCACTCAAAATTTTAAATGACAGCTTTCACTTCTTATAAACCTAATGACATAAAAAAAGTTTTTTTATTTATCTAATTTTTGATCGACACTTTTTGTTTCTCTTAATAAAAAGACTGCTGCTAGAATTCCAATAATCATAATGACCAATGATGTTAAAACAACTTGAATCATGCCTTTATCAAAAGCTGTTAAAACAATCTTTTGAACTTTATCAGCATAAGGAGTCGCTATTATTTTTTGACTCCACGCAACCATATGTCCAGAAAATGCTCCTGCATTTACTAAGGCTTGCTGAATACCCGTTGCAGCTACACTAGGAATATGACTATCACTAAAACCAGTGCTCAAACTTGATTCATATGCTTTAGTTTGTGCTAAACCAAGAATTACAACGCCTACTGTTATTCCAATTTGACGAAAAACATTCAATAAACCAGATGCCATGCCAATTTCTTTTGGATTAATATTATCCATAGCAGCAGTATTAATCATCGGATTAATAATAGCGTTACCCAATCCAGTTAATACAAGAAGCGGAAGTAATTGCATGTAGGTAAAGTCCGTTGTTGTTACCTGGCTAAACGTAAATAAACCAAGTGAGGCAACGATAAATCCAAGTGAAATCATCCACTTTTTACCAAACTTGTATCCTAGAACTCCTGTAAAAGGACCTAAGACAAGCGACCATAAACTCATAGGTAGTTGATGTAATCCCGTGGAAAAGGCTGAATATCCCATATAATTTTGCATTAAACTTGTTTGATAAGCGGCTAACGCAAAGATACCAGCACCAAGTGCAAATGCAAGAATTACAACACCAACAAAATGACGATTTGTTAATAATGTTAAATTCATCATTGGCGATTTAACTTTTAACTCTACAAAAACAAAGGCAGTTAAGATTAAAATTGATGCAATTAACCATCCCATAACATGCATATCAGTCCAAGCCCAATGCATATGTTGTTCTTTTTGAATTAAGCCATAAATACCAGCAAATAATCCAACTGCTGAAAGAATCATTCCTATAAAATCAATCGATTCCCCAGCGCCATATGCAGGTGTTTCTTTAACATTTCTAATAACCAAATAAATCGCAATGATACCGACCGGTAGATTAACAAAGAAAATTGAAGGCCAACCAAAGTTCTCAACTAAAAATCCACCAACTAAAGGTCCGATTGCTGTTGAGAATCCAATAACTGATCCTAAAATACCAAGTGCTGTCCCACGTTCTCGGCCTTCAAAGTTAGACGCAACTAACGCCATTGATAAACTCATCATTCCTGAACCACCAATTGCTTGAACTGCTCGACCAAAATCAAGAACTAATAAGTTTGGTGCAAGCCCATTTACAACAGATGCAATCGTAAACAAAATTGTACTAGCGATGAAGACTTTTTTTCGTCCAAACATATCACCTAATTTTGAAACAATTAATAAACTGACTGCATACATTAACGTATATGCATTTAATATCCATTGTAAATCACTAAATGTTGTTTTAAAATCAACTGCCATACTTGGTAAAGCAACATTTACAACAGTAACATCTAAAAGGCCCATAAAAACACCTAAACTCATAGCGAACAATGCTACCCAACGATTTGTTGCTTTTTTCATTTTTTATTCTCCTTTTGTATATCTTTAATTTGCTCCACTACACCAATATAATTCATACCACATATTTTAAAGCAATAAGTTTCATTCCATTTAGAATCATGGACGACCATTTTTCCAATACCAATCGTAACTTATATCCTGACATATTACGACTCATTAGTACTGTTAAAATTAATAATCTATACATATCACTTTAGCGTCTTTCTTCGAAGTCCTTTTAGAAATCACTATTAGACTCATATAAGTATAGTTTTTTTAGCCCTATTTGCAAGTTTTTTGTAAAGCTAATATTTTGCCAATATACCTTAATCATGATAAGTTTTACTTATAATAAGTAAATAAAAAGGAGATTTTATAATGGCAAAATTAACAGAAGATATGAAAAAAATGATTCCTGAACAACTTAATTTTCTTTCAACCGTAGATGAAAATGGGTTCCCACAAGTTGGTCCTAAAGGATCAATGCGTGTTTTTGATGATACGCATTTGATTTATAATGAAGAAACAGCTAAACATGCATTACACAATCTTCAAAATAATGGCCGTGCAGCTGTTGCTGTTATAGATCGTCCTAATCTAAAAGGCTTCCGGTTTGAAGGCACAGCACATTTAATTGATTCCGGTAAAATTTTTGACGATGCTGTTAAATTTGGTGAAGAACGCCATTTACCAAAAATGTACTATGCTGTCATCATTGATGTTGAACGTATTTACAAATTAGATGCTGGCCCAACTGCTGGTGATTTAATTGCTGATTAAATATTAAGACAAAAGGACTAAATCCCGTAAATGGGATTTAGTCCTTTTGTCTTATTTTTGAGCTAATTGTTCTAAAATAGCTAATCCAACACCATCTTCATCATTCTTTTTTGCATGATGATTAGAAATATCTTTATTAATTTGATGACCATTCTCCATTGCATAACTGATACCTGCAGCTTTTAACATCGATATATCATTCAAATTATCGCCAATTGCCATCACTTCTGACATAGGAATACCCATACTATCAGCAAATTTTTTCAACGCAATCCCTTTTTGTGCATTAACATGATTAACTTCAAGATTATTATCCCCTGAAGAAGTCACAATGAGTGTTTCATTTTCTTCAATTTTATTTTTTAAAACAGATAAGTCATCTGATTCATCCGTTTTTCGAATAAGAAATTTAAACAAATCTATTTCAGAATCATCAATAATTTCACTGTAATCGTCTATATAATGAATAGGATTTAAGTTTAATTTGATAACCGCTTCATCATATTTAAGAGGATCATCTGAATAAACACCTTTTGACGTCATAACTTTGAAAAAGGCATGTTCATTCTTCAAAAATTTAATGAGTTTTTGTGCCTCTTTTTTTGATATTGGAAAACTATTAATTTGTTTGCCTTCCTCAGTTACCGTAGCGCCCCCATTATAATTAATCATCGGTGCACTAATACCTGCTGCGTCAATTAAGGGTTTTACCTCATCATAACTTCGTCCAGTGGCAACAACAAAAGTCACTCCCATTTCTTGAGCCTTCTTAATAGCCGCTGCGTTACCCTTCGAAATACTATTTTCATTATTTAATAACGTGCCGTCCATATCTGATGCGATAATTTTAATCATACTTACTAGACACTCCTCTGATTTCAGTTTAGTAGCAACTTAAGCATAGCATGCCACCTAAATAGTGTAAACGTTAACATCTAGACAAAATTAAAAAAGACTACTAATCTATAGTAATCTTTTCTAATTTATGTTTCCTAACCTAACTAATTTAATTATCGATTGTTATGCTAATTCCCGTTAATCTATTTGAGAATATTGATAATTTACTTGCATAACTTGGATGATCATTATTAGCTTGAACAACTTGTTTAAGTGTACCAAAGTCATCCGTAATAATACCATCAACGTTCATAAATAACATCTTTTGCATAATCGTTTCATCATTTACAGTCCAAGCATAGACATCCTGGTTCTTATC
This sequence comes from Dellaglioa sp. CoH-56-MRSF-12, assembly GCF_056782075.1. The sequence continues at coordinate 127,838 of NZ_JBXAYD010000001.1, read as the reverse complement.
ATGTGCCTTGCTCACAAATGAGTCATCTAGAGTTGTAGCTTCCATAGTGTACGCATTTGCTGGTGTTTCTGGAAATGATATATTATATGGAATAATAAAACTGATATAAAGCTTTGGTGCTTGTTTTTTTACTTGTGAAACAACATCATAACTTAAAGAATGAATTCGATCCTTATCAGCTAATAGTCTTTTTTGATATTTTTTAACAAAGTTTTTAGTCATATTGGGACTATCTTGCGGAGATACTTTGATTTCAACTAATAATTTTTGATGATTCTTCTCTGCTGCCTTTAAATATTCATCGAAACTTGGAATTTTAGCTGAATAACCATTTTCACGAACAGTTAATGCTGTTAACTCGGATAATGTTAAATCATGTACTGTCCGATTAACATTCGCTAAATTTTCCAAATTTGGATCATGCATAACAACAAATTTATGGTCTTTTGTTTCTTGAATATCCATTTCGATGTAATCAGGTTTCTCTTTAGCTGTTTTTTCTAAGGCAGGAATGGTATTTTGTACACCATTTCCATCATCAACTCCACGGTGAGAAATAAGAACTGGATAGTCATTTAGCATCCCCTTTAAGTAAACATAATTATAAATAGAAGCTGTCCCTGCAACTAGTATCAGGAGAACAACGACACTAACTTTCTGTAATTTAATAAAGCGTTTCTCTTTATAGAATGTTTCTTGAACGGGTTTCAAATGCGGTTGTTGTTCTTCAAAAACATCTAGCGCAATACCTAACAACATAGTCACACTTAAAGCTAATACGATTTGTCCTAAAATTTCCAAAATAAACAGATTAAACATCACAATCATAAATGCTTGATTTTGAAAATGATTATCTACATAGTTCTGAATTAGGAACAAACTAATTTGAACAATTCCTGATATAAAAGCTATAGAAGCCGTAATTACTAATCCTTTTGTGACGGTTATCCAAAATTTGCCACGTCCAGCTTCCCAACTTTGTTTAATTAAATGACCGATTCTTTTTTCTGAACTAAACAACATAGTTGGAATAAAACTAATTAATCGGATAGAGAAGAAAAATGCTACACCATAGACTAAAAGTATTGGGCCCCAGATAGCTGGACTTGTCCACATATCTTGAAGAATAAAATCTGGAATAGTCACCTTATTTAATAAAGTAGATGTAAATAAGACTTGTCCAAATGGTAAAATTAAAACGAAGTAAAAAATAACGAGCAACGCTGTTAAAGGACGTAACTCTAAAACGTCATGAATTGATTGTTTTAATAATGACTTAAATTCAATTTTTAAATCATAACGAATAGCTTGAATACCCCTGATCATGAAAGACATTTGAATATAAACAATACTTAATATAACTAATATAACAAGGATAAACTCAATTAATAATATAGGTTTATCCTCAATAACCGAAATAATGTTAGTATAGGTTAAATATTCGACTTGGTTACTACTAAGTATCTGGCTTACCACCCAAGTTAAGATTGGTTGTACCACTGCAGATAAAATATAATTAGTAACAACTACTAAAATAAAATACAATTTCCAGTGTTGAAAAAATTCCTTATAACTTTGATTTAAAAAATGAAATGTTCTACGCATATTTTCCCCCAATTAAATATTTAATATGTACTTTATACTATCATAGCCTTACCTTTTTTTACATTTATTGACTTTATCCGCGTAAAAATTGAATCTTACTACCTTAGCGTGGTAAATTAGATAGTATCGTTTCTCATAAAAGGAGTTCATCATGTTAAAACATAAAAAAGGTTGGTTTATCTTATTATTCTTAGTCCTAATCGTCTCTATTGGTTCATTATTCTTTTTCATTCAAAATTCTCACTCCGTTTCCAATACTAATCACCAAAAAAATAGCTCTAAAAAGGTAAGTTCATCTTTACCCAAGAAAACTATTAAGAAAAATAAGCTCATTTCAAATACTAAAATAGACAGTTCGCATTGGAAATCATTTAAGGGCCAGACCGAATTTCCAATTTTAATGTATCATAGTATTTCTGTTGGAAATTCACTTCGTATTCCTGAAGCACAATTTGCCCATCAAATGCAGTGGCTTAAAAAAAATGGTTACTACACGTTATCACCTGCTGAAGCTATCGAAGTTTTTAAAACACATAAAAAACCTGCTAATAAAATTGTTTGGATTACTTTTGATGATGGTTACAAGGATAACTATGAAAAAGCTTATCCTGCTCTCAAAAAATATCATCAAAAAGCAACCATCAACTATATTACAAGCCACTTTGGCCACATAAACAAACTAACTATGCCACAAATGAACGAGATGCGAAAATCAGGTTTAGTAAGTATTCAAAGTCATACTGTCCATCATGAGGAACTTAATCAGATGACCGATGCACAACAAACTTTTGAATTTAAGAATTCGAAAAAATGGCTAAACAATAAATTTCATCAAGAGACATCAATTATTTGTTATCCAGTTGGTCGCTTCAATAACCAGACCGCTAAACTTGCTAAAGATGCAGGCTACAAACTTGGTCTAACGACATTACCAGGACTCGCTAATGAAAGCCAAGGACTATTCACCTTGCATCGTGTCCGTATCTCACCCGATTTATCAGATATTTCTTACAAGTATCTTTTAGAACACGGCATGTAAACAACACAAAAAAAAGGAATAAATCGCTGTTTGATTACAGTGATTTATTCCTTTTTTTTGTTAAACATTTTAATACACCGAAAGAATTATTTAATTAAGCTTAGTTCTAACCCTAATGCTTCTGCGACACGTGTTCCGTATTCCTTATCAGCTTGATAAAACTGTTTAGTTTCACGAATCTTTATCTCAATATCTTTAACTTGTCCCAGATTTAATTTAATATTTTCAATTAAACGTGCTTTTTCATCAGTAGGTAACAATCGATATAATTTACCGGCAGCAGTATAATAATCCTCATTTACTGAATAGTTGCCTACTTTTCCATCCAATGTATCACCATGAACTTCTGCATGGCGATTTTCTTCAGGTCCACCTAAACTGTTGGGCTCATAGTTAACATCACCGTTCTGATTTTGCGCCATTAAACCATCTCGTTCATAATTATGAACCTCATTTTTAGGACGGTTAGTTGCCAATTGTTCATAGTTAGCACCTAATCTATATCTTGCAGCATCTTTATAACCAAATAAGCGTCCTTGGAGTAATTTATCTGGTGAGGCTTCAATTCCTGGAACGAAGTTAGCTGGTGAAAATGCTAATTCTTCAATATCTTCAAAATTATTTTTTGGATTTTCATCTAAAACCATTTGGCCAATTTCAATTAATGGATAGTCCTTTTGCGAAATAACTTTCGTAACATCAAAGATATCTTGCGGATAGGCTAATCCTGCTTTGTAAGGCACAATTTGTACGGCTACTGTCCAACTGGGGTAATCTTGATCCTCAATCGCATTATACAAATCATTTTGTAAGTAATCAGAATCTTTTCCTCTTAATTCTTCAGCAACCTCATTACTTAAATTATGAACACCTTGGTTTGTTTTGAAATGATATTTAACCCAAAATTGTTCACCTTGCTTGTTTACCCATTTAAAAGTATGACTTCCATAACCGTGCATCATTCGGTAACTAGCAGGGATCCCACGATCACTCATAAGCATTGTTACTTGGTGAACTGTTTCAGGTGATAACGACCAGAAATCCCACTGCATATCCTGACTTCTAGCATGCGTTTTTGGGTCACGCTTTTGGGAATGTATAAAATCTGGGAATTTCAAAGCATCATTAATAAAGAAAACGGGCGTATTATTACCCACAATATCGTAGTTACCTTCATCTGTATAAAATCTTACTGCAAATCCTCGTACATCTCGATAAGTATCCGGATAACCTGCCTCACCAGCTACTTGTGAAAAACGGGTTATGACTGGCGTTTTCTTGCCCAAACCATTGAAAAGACCTGCCATAGTATAATCACTCATATCTCTAGTTAATTCAAAATAGCCTTTAGCCCCTGCCCCTTTTGCATGGACCACTCTTTCTGGAATACGTTCTCGATTAAAATGTGCCAATTTTTCTAGTAATTGGTAATCTTGAACTAAAACCGGTCCACGAGCCCCAGCTGTTTGTGAATTTTGATTATTCGCCCATGTTTGACCTTCATTTGTTGTTAAATCCCCCATGATGATTCCTCCTATTATCTTATTTATAAGTCCAATCCTAGCACCTAAACTGATAATTACAATTATTTTGACTTTTATAACTTGAATCGGAAAGTAGGTTTTAAATATCATAGTGAGTTCTAGTTAATGTTTATTTTTTTATCATTTTATGACATTTTAAATCAAATAATAACAAAAAGCCTTGATAACATAGTATTGTTATCAAGGTTTTAAAATTAATTTTATCTAGTTTTTTAAGAAAACTGTTACAGAAGCCGCAATTACAATTAGTATAAGACCAATAATAATAACTAACCATTCTTTACCCGTTTTTTTAGTGCGCATAACGACAATTCCTGAAATCGTTGCTCCAACAATTGAAACTTGTGAAAGGACGAATCCAGTTGCCAATCCAAGCATTGCAGGTTGAGCTGAAACTAAATAACCCAATGCTGCCATTGCAAAGAAGAAACCAGAAAAAATTTGTTTGTACGTAACACTTTGTGTAAAAATGTTATTTTTATTTTTCGTTAATTCATAAATTCCAAGAATTAATCCAAATGCTGCCATCCCGATAGCTTGTGCTAAAAACATATGCATACCATCAGTATTTTTAGTATATTGTGGAAGGATACCATATAATGAATAACCAACTTGGGCAATCAATAAGACACCAACTGCCTTTGTAAGTAGTTCTTTATTTCCAGCTGATTTCTTTTCTTGATAAGTTGTCATATAAGCTCCAACCAAGATAACAAATACAGCGATGAATCCATATAATTTTGATGAAACTGGACCCCAGTTACCAAGCATTACAACACCCCAAACTACATTTGCTGTAATTTGGAAAGCTGTTGAGATTGGCATTGCTTTAGCAGAACCTAAAGCATTTCCATCCTGATCTTTCATCCCAAAAGCCATAATAGTTAAAACATTTCCAAAGGCCCAAGCTGCCCCTGAGAAAAATGCTAACCAAAAATTAGAACCTTGTAACATGGGCATTCCCATGACTAATGAAAGGACGATTGCAACAATCAAAGTTCCCCATGTTGCTCCAAAAATACCTTGAACTGGTTTACCGCCAAAATATGATACTAAAGTTGGATATGCACTCCAACCAATAATTGCTAAAAGTGAGAAAAATAATCCTAACATATTCATTTTTATATCATCCTATCCTTATATTAATAACTATTTAATTGCTTCGCCTTCAAAATCAACATTTGATTCCAAAACGATATTTGAAAATGGTGTGATTTCACCTGTTCGTACTGTAGCAATATTATTATCATCACGACTCATCGATTTCAATTCATCATGTGAAATGAAAACAACTTCAACATCATCATCTAATAAAGCCTTGATAGCAGCATATTGTTCAGGATTAACCGTTTTAATTTCTTCAGCTAAAAAAGCTTTTTGAATTTTCATTTCAGAAAGTGTTGCAGCTAAAACATCAATAAATAATGGTAATCCACGTACGATTGAAAGATCAATTTTACGTCCATCATCCTTAATTGGTAGGCCTGAGTCACCAATTGTTAACCATTGTGTATGTCCAATTTCAGAAATAGCATTTGATAATTTTGTATTCAAAAGATTAGTTTTACGCATAATTTATCTCCCATTCAACAATTTAAATTTATTTATTAGCATCCAAAACAGCTAATACAGCAGATTCAGTTGGAATACTTGGTTGTGCACCAGCATGTGACACCGTTACAGATGAAGCAGCTGATCCATAACGCATAGCTTCAGCTAAATTATCTAAATTAGCATGTAAACGTGTTGCTGTAGCACCAATAAAAGTATCGCCGGCAGCAGTTGTATCAACAGCCTTAACCTTAAATGCTGGAACGACTCCTTCTTCACCATTATCACGCATGTAGAAAGAACCTTCTGAGCCAATTGTAATGATTACGGTATTAATTCCACGTTCAAAATAGTACGCAGCATTGTGTATCATTGAATGTTCATCAGTCACTTCTATCCCAGTCAATAAGAATGTTTCATGTTCATTTGGTGTAATAATATCAGTTAATTCTAATAATTCAGCTGGTAGTCCACCATTTTCAGGCATTGGAGCTGGGTTCAAAATTGTTTTAACACCATGTTCGCGTGCAATCTTGAAACCTTCAATAACTGATTCTGTTGGAATTTCTAATTGCGCAATCAAAAAATCTGATTCAGCAATGGCAGCTTCATGTGCGCGTACATCAGCTGGTGTCATATCAGCATTAGCGCCACCATAAATATGGATAATATTATCGCCTGTTTCGGCTGAAACAGTAATATAAGCTTGTCCAGTTTCTTCAGTATCTGAAACAATCACATGTTCAGTGCTTAAGTTTTCAACATTCATATTCTTTGAGGTATCAAATTCTTTACCAACTTTTGTAATCATGTTAGTCTTTGCACCAGAACGTGCAGCGGCAACACCTTGGTTCAATCCTTTTCCACCCATTGCTTCAACTTGATGATTTGGTGTGTGTAAAGTTTCGCCGCTAGTTGCGAAACGGGGTACAGAAACAACCTTATCAATATTAGTTGAGCCCAAAACAGTAATAACTTTTGCCATAACGTTTCTCCTTCATTTCTTTGATATATTTATCAAATAGAATGTGTATTCGATTACATCAATATAATACATATTATTTGCTTTGGCAAGCGCTTTCTGGTTTTAACTGCTAAAACTACCGACTTTTTCGCCAATTATTGACTAATACAAAAAAACCTGATGACATAAAATTGTCATCAGGTTTTTTATTAATATTAAAGTTTAATTTTGCTTACGATGTTTAATTTGTCATCAAGATCGTAAACAACTGGTTCGCCAGTTGCCATTTCAACGCCCATGATGTCTGCATCAGAGATGTTTTCAATGTATTTTGTAAGGGCACGTAATGAGTTACCATGTGCAGCAACGATTACATTTTTGCCTTCAAGTAATTTAGGAGCGATTTCGTCTTCCCAGAAAGGAATAACACGTTCCAAAGTAACTTTTAAGTTTTCGCCACCTGGGATAGCTTTAGGATCTAAATCAGCATAACGACGATCGTTAGCTGCTGAACCTTCATCAGTTGCGCTTAAAAGTGGAGGTAATGTATCGTATGAACGACGCCATACAAGAACTTGATCTTCACCGAATTGTTCTGCTGCTTCGGCTTTGTTTTGGCCTTGTAATGCACCATAATGACGTTCATTTAAGCGCCATGATTTGATTTCAGGAACCCATAATTGGTCTGAACCTTCAAGTGCGTAATGTAATGTTTTAATAGCACGTGTTAAAACAGATGTATAAGCTTGATCAAATTCGATTCCAGCTTCTTTAATCTTTTTACCAGCTGCTTGTGCTTCAGCAACGCCTTGTTCGCTCAAGTTAACATCTACCCAACCTGTGAAAAGGTTAGATAAGTTCCATTCACTTTGTCCGTGACGAATAAATACTAATTTTGCCATAAGATAAAATCCTCTTTTTCTATTTTTAGTTTACTGGTTTATTTTACACTGAAATGAAATAAATTAATAGTCTAATTTAAGCGATTTAGCTTTGCACTTTTGAGTCCCTTTAACAACTGATCAACAGCTGTTTGAACCGTTCCTAAATCAGTTGCCAAATTCATTCGAATAAAGCCTGGCGTTTCTTCACTAAACCATTGTCCATAATCAATAGCTAAGCCACACTCATTCTGAATAAATTCTTTCATCCGACTGGGATTTACATATGCTGAAAGGTCAATCCACATCAAGTATGTGCCTTCTAGTTCACTAATTTTAATTTCTGGAAATTTATTGACTAATTGGTGGCTGACTTCTAAATAATTGGTCCTTACGATACTCAGAATTTCATCTAACCAAACTGCTCCTGAACGATAAGCCGCCTCTCCAGCAACACATCCCATTAAACTACCCTCAGGTTTGTTCAAACGCTGTACCATTTTATCGTACTTAGCTCGTAATTGCGCGTTTGGAATAATGATATGCGAGTTTTGTAAAGCAGCTAAATTAAATGTTTTTGAGGGAGCATTAACGACAACCATATTATCTCGATAACGACCTTCGTCTATTGATAAAGCTGATACAAATGGTTTTTTTCCCACAATTAAATCTTGATGAATTTCATCCGAAATTACCATCACTTTATTTTCACGACAAATTTCAAAGAGTTGTGTCAGTTCAGCTTCAGTCCAGACGCGACCAACTGGATTATGCGGTGAACAATGAATAAGTAATTTAACGTGATTAGCTTTCATATCTCGTTCAATTGCTTCAAAATCCATTTCATATTGATTATTTTCATGTTTCAAAGGTGTTCGTACGATACGTCTGTTATTATCTTCAATTGCACTATAAAAAGGGTAATATACTGGTGTTTGAACTAAGACGCTATCACCTGGTTCCGTCATTAAATCGACTAATTGATATAATGAATTTACAACCCCTGTTCCAAATCTCATCCATTCCTTATGCAGTTCAATCCCATAGCGAGATTGTTGCCAATCAAAAAAGGCATCATAATATGAATCAGGAATTGTTGAATAACCAAAAACACCATGTTGTACCCGTGCTATTAAAGCATCAGTTACGGCTTTAGGTGCTTTAAAATCCATATCTGCAACCCACAGTGGCAATAATTTATCATCGCCATATTGCTCTTTTAAACTATCCCATTTAACTGAATTTGTATTTTTTCTATTCACTCTAAAATCAGCTAAAAATTTATTTTTCTTTACCATCAGTTTGACTATCCTTCCTTATTCCTTTAATTTTACCAATCCGTCCTTTAGATCCAGGAATTGACTTCACACCCAAGATATCCAAGAAGAATGTGAAAATGGGAATTCCGACAATCAAGCCCCACGTTCCAAATAATTCTTCACTGACTAACAAGATTACAAATGTAAAGAATATAGGTAGTTCTGTCCGACTTGACATAAATTTAGGATTTAATACATATGATTCTAATAAATGAACGACCATTAACATAATTAAGATGTAAACCACATCACGTACGCCACCAACCGAATAACCAACTAAACTTAATGGAATACATGAAATTAATACCCCTGCGACTGGAATTAAACTTAATAAGAAAATTAATATTCCTAAAGGCAAGAGCTGTGGCATATGCATGAAGTACAACCCAATCACAGTAATAACTGTATTAACAGTTGCGATAAAGAATTGTGCTTCAATAACGACACCAAATGATTTAACAAATTTTTCACCAAAGAAGTAAATATCCTGGAAAAACCAACCAAAATCACTTGATAAAAAGTTTTTTGAGAAATGTGTCATCTGATCTTTTTCAATCGTATAAAAGAAGCTTAAAATAAGCGATAATAAAAATGTTGCTGCCATAAAACCAATGCTCGTTATATATTGAAATACAAGCGTAAAACTACTTTTTAATTGTGGCACAATTTGAGATTTACCAATAGATTTAAGTACCCATTCCATCACAAGATTTGTATCTTTACCTGGATGACGATAAAAATTAATCACATAATGTGCCATTGAAACTGTTTGCGAAACTAAAATAGGAAAATACTTAGTAACTGCCAAATAAAGCAGCGCGATAATTGCCAGATATACTCCTATAACAATTATTCGACTATTAATTGATGAATGTCTTTGAATAACATTTATCAATCGGACTACTAAATATGTAAATATAAAAGTTAATAGAACAATGCTAATGACATCTTTCGCAAGAAAAATAACACCCATAATTACACAAAGTACAACAAATCTACGTAACTTAATATTTTCAATAAAACTTTGCCAAATTTCCAATAGACACACTCCTTTAACTATAGTCTTCATTGTACAAAATATTTACTAAAATGTCTGTAATTCTTACCTTTTTGTTCTAAAATAATTATCTCTCCGGAAAGTTGACGACTTGTCGTCTATTAAAACTTATGGTTAACTATGAAGATTGACTCTACGAAAGGAGTACTCTTGTATGGCTGAATTAATTTACAAACAACTGATTAGTAAACTTAAAAAAAGAATCGCTGCAGATGAATTTCCCGACATGAAACTCCCTGATGAACGTAGTTTGAGTGAAACTTATAAAATTAGTCGTAGTTCAGTAAAACGAGCTCTTAGCCAAATGGCTAACGACGGTATTATTTTTAAAAAACGCGGTTCCGGCACCTTCATTAATCCCTTATATTTAAAAAATAAAACCGTTTTTAATTATGAAGGCTCTAACTTAGGTGTTACAGACGGATTTGAAATGAATGGTAAAAGCCCTAAAGTTAAAGTACTAAGTTTTGAAGTTATTGCGCCCTCAGAAGATTTACAACGCAATCTTTTCTTAGACACAGATGATTTTGTCTACAAGATTGTTCGCTTACGTTTATTTGAAAAAACGCCTTTTATGATTGAAACAGGCTATATTCCAATTAAGATTGTTCCTAATTTATCTCAAACAATTGTTAAAGGATCAATTTTTAATTATTTGGAGGATATTCAGAATCAATCAGTTACTAAATCGTCGCTTTCAATCTACGCTGAACCATCAGACGAAAATGATCAAAAACTTTTAAATTTAAAACCAACTGAACCAGTTAGTATAATGGATGGTATTTTCTTCTTAGATAATGGTACCCCATTTGAATATTCAAGTATGAGATTTCATTATAAATTTTCTAAATTTAATACTTTCATGGCCGTTAAATAGGCTATTTAACGGCTTTTTATTTACTTTTTAAAATAATTGGTACGTTCCAATGAATTAAATGATTGACTTTTATTTAATGTTTGTTATTATGAACATATAGAAAGCGCTATAACTTTAGCAAATAAAACATATAGGAGTGTGTAACTATGACAGAAACTGATTTTTCATCTAAATCATATTTAGATAAAGTTGATGCTTGGTGGCGTGCAGCAAACTACCTTTCAGTTGGACAACTTTATTTAAAACAAAATCCATTATTACAAACTGAAGTCGTACCTGAAGACATCAAAGTTAACCCTATTGGTCATTGGGGAACAATCTCAGGCCAAAACTTTATTTACGCTCATTTAAACCGTGCAATTAATAAATATAACTTAAACATGTTCTATATTGAAGGACCTGGTCATGGTGGCCAAGTTATGGTTTCTAATGCTTACCTTGATGGTAGTTATACAGAAATCTACCCAACAATCACTGAAGACTTAACTGGTATGCAAAAATTGTTCAAACAATTTTCATTCCCAGGTGGTGTCGCTTCTCATGCTGCTCCTGAAACACCAGGATCAATCCATGAAGGTGGCGAATTAGGTTATTCATTATCTCATGCCGCTGGTGCTATTCTTGATAACCCTGACGTAATTGCTGCTACAGTAATTGGTGATGGTGAATCAGAAACTGGACCATTAGCAGCAAGTTGGTTCTCAAATGTCTTCATTAACCCAGTTAATGATGGTGCTGTATTACCAATCCTTGATATGAATGGTTTCAAAATCTCAAATCCTACAATTTTATCACGTAAATCTGATGCAGATTTAACAAAATACTTTGAAGGTATGGGTTGGGATCCAATTTTCGTTGAAGGAACTGATCCTGAGATCATCCATCCTGAAATGGCTAAAAAAATGGATCTTGCTATCGAAAAAATTAAAGCAATCCAAACTGAAGCTCGCAAACACCCAGCTGAAGAAGCAACAATGCCTAAATGGCCTGTTATGATTGTTCGTACACCAAAAGGCTGGACTGGTCCAGAAGTCTGGAACAACGAACCAATCGAAGGCTCATTCCGTGCTCATCAAGTTCCAATTCCTGTAGACCAACGTCACATGGAACATGTTGATGCTCTTGTTAAATGGATGAAATCATACCGTCCAGAAGAATTATTTACAAAAGACGGTCAATTAATTCCTGAACTAAAAGAAATGGCACCTAAAGGCAACCAACGTATGGCAATGAACCCTATTACTAACGGTGGTATTAATCCTCAAAAATTAGTTATGCCTGATTGGAAGAAAAATGCTGTTGATACATCAACTCCAGGTGCTGTTACAGCACAAGATATGATTATTTTCGGTGACTTCGCTCGTGATATTATTGAAGAAAACCCTAAAAACTTCCGTATCTTCGGACCAGATGAAACAAAATCAAACCGTTTGAATGCTATCTTTGAAGCTACTAACCGTCAATGGTTAGAACCAATCAAAGAAGGTAACGACGAATGGCAAAGTCCTGTAGGCCGTGTTCTTGATTCACAATTATCAGAACATCAAGCTGAAGGTTGGATGGAAGGTTATGTCTTAACTGGACGTCATGGTTTCTTCGCTAGTTATGAATCATTCTTACGTGTCGTTGATTCAATGTTGACACAACATTTCAAGTGGTTACGTAAAGCCAAAGAACAAACATGGCGTAAACAATACCCATCATTGAATGTTATTGCAACATCAACTGTATTCCAACAAGATCACAATGGTTATACTCATCAAGATCCAGGTATGCTTGGTCATTTAGCTGATAAGAAACCTGAATTTATCCGTGAATATACACCTGCTGATTCTAACAGTTTATTAGCTGTTATGAATAAGACTCTTCAAAGTGAAGAACTTATTAACTTAATCGTTTCAAGTAAACAACCACGTCCTCAATTCTACTCAGCTGATGAAGCTCAAGAACTTGTTGACAATGGTTTGAAAGTTATCGATTGGGCAAGTACTGCTAAGGGCGATGATGCTGATCTTGTTATTGCTGCTGCTGGTTCAGAACCTAACTTAGAAGCTTTAGCTGCTGTTAGTCTTTTAAACTCAGCATTCCCAGAATTGAAGATTCGTTTCATCAATATTGTAGATATCTTAAAATTACGTCATCCTAAGATTGACCCTCGTGGTTTCTCTGATGAAGAATTTGACGGTTACTTTACAACTGATAAACCAGTCGTATTCGCATTCCATGGTTTCGAAGCTATGGTTCGTGACATCTTCTATGATCGTCATAACCACAATGTTTCAATCCATGGTTACCGTGAAAATGGTGATATCACTACACCATTCGATATGCGTGTCTTGAACCAAATGGATCGTTACAACCTTGCTAAAGATGCTGTCTTACAAGCTGGCAACTTAGGCGCTGCAGGCGATAAATTTGTTAAAGAAATGGAAGCTATGGTTGCTAAACATGAATCATACATCCGTGAAAATGGTGATGATCTTCCAGAAGTTAATAACTGGAAATGGACTCCACTAAAATAGTAAAACTTTAAACGAAAAGAGAACCGCAATTGCGGTTCTCTTTTCGTTATCATTAAAAATCATTCTTTTGTGAGCTGTCCATCTCGCATAAAAAATGTTTGGTCTGTATATGCCAAGACATCTTCATCATGTGAAACCATAATAATCGTTTGTCCCGTCTTTTTAGTAATATCGGCTAGCTGGGCTGCAACTTGCTTCGCTCTTTTGCTATCTAAGCTTGCCGTTGGCTCATCAGCAAAGATGAGCTCCGGTTGCCCAAATAATGCTCTAGCGATTGCAACGCGTTGTCTTTGACCACCTGAAAGACTAGCAGGATATTGATTTCTTTGGTCCCATACACCTAAGTCACGTAACATCATTTCGGGATTACGACTTTCTTTTTTAGTTTTCATTTTATTGACTAATTCAAATTGTTCTAAAACGGTTAAAAATGGGACTAAATTAGACCCTTGTAAAATAAACCCAAATTCATTAAATCGTAACCTAGTTCGCTCTTTTTCGCTTAATTGTCCGATCTCTTGATCTTTAAAATAAATTGTTCCATCGGTTAATCCTTGTAATCCACCCATAATGGTCAGCAACGTTGTTTTTCCAGATCCTGATGGACCTGTCAAGCCAATAAACGTCCCTTTCTCAACAACTAAATCAATATTATCAAGAGCCAACTTTTTATTATCACCTTTTCCAAATGTTTTAGAAACATCAGATAATTGCATTAAACTCATTTAGACACCTCCAATTGCATCAAGTGGATCAACACGTAATATTTTAAAAATGGAGAATAGTGATCCTAGAATGATCATCAATAATAAGATAACCGAAAATCCTACGACTAAGAAGACATTATTTAAAAATGGGACGGCAGCTGGTAACGATAGCGCTGTTGCCACATCTGCAATAATACCCAATCCAATTCCTAGTAAACCTAGTAATGACGACTCCCAAATTAAGCTTTTAACCAAAGTCCCACTAGAAACTCCTTGTGCACGTAACACGCCATAAACGGCTGTTTTTTCAATGGTTAAAATATACATAAAGATACCTACGATAAACGCAATAATGACAAATAAGGCGCCAATCATTAACGTAAAGGTCTTCACTTCTGGACCATATCCCGGTATGTTGTTAATCACCTTGTCCATTGTTAATGTCGCTAATTGTTGATCTTTTTTAATTTTAGCTGAATTTTTTAAAACAACTGCATTAATTTTTTCAGTCGGATTGTCCGGGCCATAACGTAACGTTTGATAGTCAGCTAATTGTAAATAGACAACTGGTGCTGTTGTGTATTTATTACCCGTCGTTATCCCCACTACTTTATATTCTTGTTTCGCATTATTAATTTTTATTTTTTGGCCTAATTTAGTGGCATCTAATCCATTATCAACAACTACTTCGTTAACTTTCTGCGGCATTCTGCCTTGAACTAATTTAGGCTTCAAAAATTGATTAAATTGAACTCCAAAAACACTAATATTAGCTTTTGGTTCGTTTTTCCGACTAGCAACGCCCATCATTTGACCTAAATAAGCGTAGTCTGATTTTGACCCTGAAATCTTAGGAAGTGAGTCTTTTTGTATCTCGGAAGATGCCAAATTATTATTCGCATACTGACTGATAACAATGTTATCCGCATCCCAATTATCAATTGAAGACCGATTATTGTTCGCAAGCCCAAAAGCCAATCCCGTTAAAAAAAAATGAGATATGAAACTAAAAAGATGGTGAAAATAATCAGACCATACCGAAGTTTATTATATTTAATCTCTTTAACAGCTAAGTACATGTCATATTCCCCCTTATTTCTACTATATAATAACTTTGCACCAAATTAAAAGTAAACGTTTTCAGTGGAGGTTAAGAAAAAAGCATAATCCTAAAATTTAGAATCACACTCTTAAAATACTAATTTATTTGTAATCTCGCGCTGCAATAGCTTTAACACTTGTTGTTTCTTTAACAGCCTGTTTAATAATTTTTACAACATCTGAATCACTAAATGAGTTAGGGTTAACACCAGCAAATTTAATTGAGTCTCGTGCTGCCTTAATACGTGATGCTGTAATTGCTTTACCGTTACCATCTACTATGTTAGATGAACTTGTTGTATATTCATTCGAACCTGAATACGATGATGCAGCGGCTTGTTCTTCTGACGTCAACGTAGCTGACGAATTGTTTTTTATTTCTGGTATACTATACTCCGACCCATAACCACTACTTTTAGATGATGGTGTTGAACTTTTCGAACTACTTGAAGAACTGCTTGAAGAACTACTTGTTGGGTAGCCAATCGTTGCCAAATTCTTATCATTTTTTTGTTGTAAGTCTGTTGCTTTTTTCTTTAAATCTGAGTAATAATTTTTATCAATACTACTATCTTTTAAGATTTCAGTTAATTTATCGTTTGATGCTGTGTAGCTATATTCTGTATTTAAATTCATTGCTTCATTATATGTTTTTATGAATAGCGCACGTTTTTCAAGAACCGTTGTTAATTCTTTTTTCAAATTTGTTGCTCGTTTTTTAATGACTGCTGATCCATCATGATCCGCTAGCACGATGCTAATTGCATCCTTTGCTTTACTATACTGACGATCTTCAGTTTTGTTAATTACTGCCTTGTAATGTGTCACCTGTGTCTTGTAAGCTTGTGCAGTCGCATCATTTGATTTCTTTTTTAAAGCGACATCAAAATAATTTTCTGCCTCAGTATATTCTGCATCTTGAATCGCAGTTTTACCGTTCTTCATGGCTGTATTATAATTTTTATTTGCTTCTGCATGTTTCGTTAAACCGTAGCCACCAAACATACCTACTATAACAACTGCAACTAATCCCCATACCCATTTTTTCATTTTAACCACACCTCTTATCCCTATATTTATATCGCTGTTATTATATCATGGAACATCCTTCAACCGTTATTCAAAATAAGAATTTAGTCCCTGAGAGAAACTAAATTCTTATTTACTTAATTTATAATATAAGTGACAACAGCATAATAGCGCAAAGTCCAAGTACAACAGATAATCCCATTGATCTCGTACGATATGCGATTGCGAATACAACCACAGCCGCTATTAATTTTGTGACGTTATCTACGCCCACAAATTGAAAACTTGAATCAATAAAAAGGTCTTTAAAAACTAATGCTGAAAATAACGCAACGGGTACATACTTCATCCATTCATTAAACCATTCTGGGATTTCTCGAGATGAAAAAATTCGTAATGGAATAAATCGCGGTAAATATGCAACAATTGCAGATAAAATAATTAATAAAAAATGATCCATTGTTGTCATTTCCATAGTTAACTTTCCTCAGAAACTTTAGACTTTCTACTTATTGTATGTCGACTTGCTTTTGGTTTAATCGTATTTAATAATTTATTTCGTTTACCTTTTCTAACAATTTCATGTTCAATAATAAATCCAACAAAGGAAGCTAGTAAAGTTGCTACAACTAATCCCATCGTACTTTGGAACAATGACATGAAAATAATTGCTAAAATACCTGAAAGAATACTAATAATAATTGTGAGATAATTTTTAAGTTGCATGACTATCATGTAAATAAATAATGAAGTTAATGCAAATTCAACAATGCTTAAATTAATTTTTAACCCAGCACCAATTAAACTACCTGCAATATTACTCATCGTCCAAAATAATAATGAATAATGTTCAACCATCAAGGCATCTTTTGGTTTCCATTCTTTATCTGTTGCAAATTTTAAATAGTTTACTGCGTAATTTTCATCGTTTAGTGATGCCGCAAATATGTATAAAAACTTACGACTAGTTCCTCGAATGTACTGTGACAAACTAGCACCTAATAACGCATACCGTAATTCTAAGAAAAATAGCATAGTAACAATTGAAAGAATTGGCGACTGAATCGTCAACATTGATGCAATTAAAAACTGTGCACCACCTGAAAAGACAAGTATGGAAACTAATCCTGCTAATATCGTATTGAAGCCTGCTGCATGCAACAAAATACCACATGCGAGTCCAATTGGGACGTAACTCAGGCAAAGCGGCATCGCAATTTTAAGAACTGTGAGCCAGCGTTTCTCTGTTTCTTTCACGATAGTCCTCCAATAATATAAAGTTGGTTTAACGATATAAATTATAGCATACATCTGTTTCTTAATACTCATTATTTAGTAACTCTAATCAAAAAGTTATCCAATAATGATCTGTTCTGATGGAAAACGATACTTTTCATCCCGTTCTTTTTTCGAAACAAAGAATATTAACATGTATAACATCCCTACGCGTCCAACAAACATCAAAATAATAATGACCATTTTACCGATAATGCTTAATGAACTGGTAATTCCCGTTGATAATCCCGTCGTTCCAAAAGCAGAAGTTACTTCTACAATCAGCGAAATCAACGAATGATTCTCCGTAATACTTAAAATAAAGACCGCGATTAAACACATAAATATCGATAGGTTAACAACTACTACTGATTTTTGAATATCATTTTCATGAATCCTTCTATTAAAAATATTCACATTCTTATGTCCACGAATAAACGATAACAAATATAATCCTAAAATCCCAATTGTTGTTGTTCGAACACCACCACCAACTGAACTTGGACTAGCACCAATAAACATTAACATAGAAAAAATCAATAAGGTTGTCGTATTAAAATCACTAATTTGATTAATTTGTAGTCCGGCATTACGCGTTGTAATACTATAAAACATAGCTGTCATAACTCTCTCAACGAAATCCTTATGTGCAAAATAACCATTATGTTCAGATAAGAAAATTAATATTGTTCCAATAAAGAAAAATCCAATCGCAAAACTACCTGCTAATTTTGTAAATAATGAAAATCTAAATTTTTTATGTCCTGGTTTGAACCACGTAACCTTGATCCACGCTAAAATTTCAATAATAACGGGAAATCCTAAACCACCTATAAAAATTAAAATCATAATTAAAAATAAAAAGACGTAATCTTTCGAATAAGGGATAATAGATTTCCCAGTAACGTCAAATCCCGCATTTGTTAACGCAGATATTGCAATATAAAAGCCATCAAAAATTGACGCAGCTAGATGTTCAAAGCCATCACGTACATATAAATAAATTGAAAATATCACACCAAAAAAAGCTTGAATCCCTAGCATAATGCCGAAAATTGAATAAACTAAACGAACATTTCCACTTAAATGCGGTTGATTCATATCAGTTTGAATTAGCCTGCGTTGTTGCAACCCAATGCGTCGACCAGCAATTACCATAATAAACGTTGAGAGCATTGTTATACCAAAACCACCTATTTGAAAAAGCATTTCTAGTAAGATGATACCGTTATTGTTATAGACTTGCTCTAACGGAAATGTGGTTAATCCTGTAACACTAACCGTTGAGACTGCCATGAATATTGTATCAATAAATGGCACACTAGCACCAGGTTGTTTGAAGAACGGAAGGCATAATAAAATACTTGTTACTACAATCAATGCTAAATAGTAAAAGACAACAATTTGTACGGGAGAGGCCAACAAACTAGCTTTATCTAGATATTTCTGGATCCACCTATTCATTCTGACTTCCCCCTTTTAGTTTAATTTAAAAAAAGAGATTAGCGCTAAGTACGCACGCTAATCTCTAATCCTGATTATTTAATTAATTCTAATCCTGCATAACTAACAACAATTTTATGTTTTAATTCTTCAGCTGTTTCATTCTTAATAAATTCCTTATCGAATTTAATAATAGCCGAATTTTTTAGTTGTTTTTCAACGACACCAGTAAAGAACTCGTTATTTGTTTCAAAACTAACACGTGTATCAGCTGGAAATGGAATTCCTTTTTCGTTAACTTCAACATTTTTTTCATCAAAATGACTTAACATAATTTGGCCTCCTATTGTTTTAAATATTAATAGTAACAGTATACCGCTTTTTAGTTATTATTACGACCATTAGGACTAAGATTAAGAACCTCAATTTAATTAACCCATTCTAAATATATTCAATCAAAAAAATAGAGCCCGCAAAATTAATTTTGCGTAACTCTATTTAATAATCTATTTTTCTAAATCTTGTAATTTTTGATTATCATCTAATTGTGATTTACCAGCAAGTCCAACTCTTTGAAGAATTTGCATAGCAACCCATAATAGAACTAATGAAACGATAGCGAAGATTGCAAGAACAAATACGCTCATGCCAATTTGTCCACTAACCATTCCAGAAGTTAATGACTCACGGAACCCTAAGGTTGAGTATGTCATTGGTAAGAATGGATGGATGGCATTAAAAAAGCTATTCGTAACTTCCATTGGGAACGTACCACCAGCGCCACCTAATTGTAACATCAAGAGAACCATGGCCACGAATCGACCAGGATTATCAAATGCCATAGCAAGTGCCATAACAAGATACATCGATGTTAACGAGAATACTGTTGCAATTAAGTAAGTTTCAGCAATATGGTCTGCTTGTAATCCAAACATAAGCATCCCTGTAACTTCAACAAGTGCCATACCAAGGGCAACGACAGTTCCAATAGCAACTTTACTCCAGAACCAAGCTGTTGCTGATTGACCTTCAGTTGAAATTTTACGGATTGGGAATGCAAAGTTAAAGACGATTGCCCCAACGTATAATGCAAGTGAAAGAACATATGGTGCTAAAGCATGTCCATAGTTAGGAACATAACTGTAATTCTTATGTTCCAATTCTGAAGGTGCTGCAAACATATTAGCTGTCTTGTTAGTTGCTTTAATTCCATTAACTGTATCTGATCCTGTTTTAAGAGCAGTAGCTAATGTTTTTGACCCTTTTTTAAGTGATTTAGAACCATCACCTAATTTAGCTGAGTTATCATCTAATTTTTGAGTCCCTGCAGCTAATTTATCAACTCCAGCAACAAGTGTTGGTACTTGTTCATTCAAGCTTACTAAACCATTTGATAATGTACCTGAGCCAGTAGCTAATTGACTAACTCCTGATGTCAATGTTGGTACTGATCCATTCAATGTTGATAATCCAGTACTTAATTGACTCGAGCCTGATACTAAGGCACTGTTGTTTCCAATTAATGTTTTAGAACCATTATTAGCACTTAATACACCTGCAGTGTATTTTTGTACACTTGGAATTAAGCCAGGAGTTTTATCTGTACCATTTAACCCAGCCATAATTTGACCTAATCCAGCATTTAGTAAGTCTGTTGCTTGGATAGCACCATAAGGACTTTCCTTTGTGCCAGAACCTGTCTGCGTTAAACCAGTTTTAACAGTATTTAATCCAGCCATTAGTTTATCAATGGCTTTCTTAGCACCTGCTGTTACTTGTGGTTCTTGAGCAGATAACTCGGCAACACCCGCCTTTAATGCTTGTAATTTAGGTAGTAATTCTTGAATAGCTGCTAATTCTTTTTGAATCGATTTTAATTTGTCACCGTTATCAGTCAACGGTGTTGTCATATCAGATAAATCTGTTTTAATTTTTGTTGTATTATTACCTGATGCTGCTAAACTTGTGCCAGCAGTTTGAAGATTACTTCCTAATCCATTAACAGAAGCAGCAATACTTTTTGCTAACGTTGGATTAGATTTCTCTAAAGCTGCAAAATCAGGTGATTTTACAAAGGTAACTAAAGCACCCATATTACTTTGCGCATCCTTAAGTTGTGCAGCAACACTGGATGCGTTAGTTGTACTATAAAGACTATTATTTAATTCACTCAATTGTGAACCAGCATCTGTTGCTTTAGCGGCAACAAGTTTAGTATTAGCTCCAATTTGAGTTAAATCGGCTGTTAATTTTTTAGCATCAATATTAGGCGCATTTGTGCCATTTAATTCAGAATTCAACTTAGAAATTCCTGAATCTAATGCTGTAAATCCAGCCATTAATTTTGCCATTTCAGCTTGTGAATCTGGACTATTTAATTGTGTATCTAAAGTTGCAGCAGACTCCTTCAAGCTTTTAGTTAACGATTGGTTACCCGCTTGAACTGTTGTAATACCACCTCTTAAGGTAATTATTCCATCATTTAATGCTTGAGAATTTGAACTTAATTGACTCAAACCACTATTTAATTCAGTAACTCCATTAGTATAACCTTTTACACCACTTGCTAATGTTGTTGAGCCAGTATCTAGTTTCGATACACCTGAAGCTAATGTACCTGTACTATTATTAAGTTTTGATAATCCAGCACTTAAAGAACCAGCGCCTGTTGCTAATTTTTGAACACCATTTTTTAATGGAACAACACTAGTTGAAAGTGTTTGAACACCATTATTAACAGTTCCTACACCAGTAATGTAGCTATTTAAGCCATCATTCAATGTTACTGTACCATCAGACAATGTTTTAGAACCACTTGCAGCTGTCTTAAAGCCTTTACCGATTGTTTTAACTTGGCCGAAAATAGCTGTTGCATATGCTTTCGTGACTGATTCACGAATTTGGCTATTTAATTGTTTTGCTGCTGTTTCACTGATAACTTCACCAATGTAGTTACGAGATGCATTAGTATCGTACGTGATTTTCATCTTTTTAGGATTTGTATCCATTAAAGTTGCAGCATTTGAAGAGAAGTTTTTAGGCAACGTAATTGTTGTATAGTACTTGTTGTCTTTCATTCCTTGTTTTGCTTGTTTTGCAGAAACGAATGTCCACTTCAATTGGTCATTATTCTTCAACTCTTTTACAAGTTGATCACCAACATCCAATGTCGTTCCATTATATTTAACAGATTCATCGTTATTAACGACTGCTACTGGTAAATCACTTGTTTTGCCATATGGATCCCAAACTGATTTCAAGAAGAAAGCAGCATACAGAATCGGAATAAGCATCATAACAATTGTTGAAACTAGAAGTATTCTATTCTTTCCAACAAATTTAAATTCATTCTTAATCATTTTCATTAAAATTGGTGCCCCCTAAATTAATTATTTCTACTATAAAATTTTATCGATACGTTATAATATACATCAAATGTCCACGAACAACAAATTTTTATTTTCTTTTTAATGTTTTTTTAATCTTACACGACTAAATTGCCCATATAGACAAAAAAATCACCCTAGAAATCAGAGATGATTTTATTGATTTAAAATAAATTTCCAAAGAAGTTAGTAATTGCACGCCACATAATAACAAAAATGTTAGCTTTTTCAATGGCATCTTTATTCGTTCCTGTAACAGAAAGTGATTTTTTGCCATCAACATAAGATAACGCATTATCTTTACCAGTTAATTTAAGCGTTCCAATATCACTATTAGCCTTAATTGGGGCTTCTAATCCTGTTTTCTTAACTAAATCAGTATTTTCTGATACTTTAGCTGAAATAATCGACTTAACTGTTTCGCCTTTTTTCAACCAAACTTTTTGATTAGATTTAAGCATAACTTTAGTTGTTAATTCTTTACCATGAAATACAGGTAAACTATCGGCGTTTTTAAATATTGTACCAGCCTTGATTGTTTCCACGTTGAACATGTCAAATACATATGACATTATTTTTTGTGTATCTGTAAAACGACTTACATCCGTTTCACTCTTGTGTGATGATCCTAAAACGACCGTAATAATTCGATGACCATCTTTTTTTACAGTTCCTGTAAAACATTCACCAGCTTTGTCAGAAGTACCTGTCTTCAATCCATCAACAGGTAATTCTGTATATGCCTTAGCTAAACCAGGTAACATCCAGTTCCAGTTTTCCATTAGTGTTTGGTCAGATGTTCCTTTATCGAAATATTTACGTTTGATACTTGTTGTTTTTAATACTTCTGGGTACTTTTTAAGTAAGTTTTTAGCAACAATTCCCATATCTTTGGCAGTTAATTCATTTTCATCTGATGCGGCTGAACCGGGGTATCGATCAGCTTTACTGATATCGCTATTAGTTAAACCAGAAACGTTATCAATCTTAGCATCTGTAATTCCCCATGACTTAACCTTTGCACGCATTAATGTTACGAAATCTTTTTGCGATCCCGATACTTCATGAGCAAGTGCCATAATAGCCCCATTTGCTGAGTAAATTAAACTAGCATCATACAGTTGTTTAACTGTGTATGATTTCGTTTTACTCAACGGAACGTTTGATAATGATGTATCCTGGCTAATTTTATAAGAATCGTTATCAATCTTAACTTTTTGATCCCAAGTTAATTTACCACTTTTAATTTGATCTAAAATAACATCAATCGAAATTAATTTTGTCATTGATGCAATTGGTAAAACAGCATCAGCATTTTTTTCATAGATTACTTGTCCAGTATCTGCATCAATTGCTAAAGCAGCTTTAGCTGTTAAATTAATAGCGCTTGAACTGGTTGTTGCAGCTGATACAGATTTAACCTCATCTTGAAGTCCCATTGCTGAAACCCCAGTAAATAGTGCTGCCCCTGAAATAAGCCCAATTACGAATTTCTTTGTACGTTTTAAAAATATCATTTTCTCTTTACCCTCTTAACTTCTCTTATTCATTTAAGAATACCCAATAATAGCTATTCTTGCAACTGTTCTTCTTGCTTTCTAGTTAATTTTATATTCTTACCCAATGGTAAATGAATAACAAAACTAGTTAGCTCTTCATTTGAGACAACATATATGTACCCACCGTGGAGCGTGACAATACTTTGAGCAATGGCAAGCCCTAATCCAGTTCCGCCCGTTTTTTGTGAACGAGATTCTTCCACTCGGTAAAACCGATCAAATAATTGATTAAGTGATTGTTCAGGTATTTTAGGGCCATCATTAGTTACTTTTACGATAACTTCCTGACCAATTTTTTCTGCTTCTAAATAAATATGTTTACCGCCTGCCCCATATTTTAAGGCATTTGATATTAAATTATTAAAAACACGGCCTAATTTTTCAGTATCAGCTTCCATCATTAACGGGTTAGGGTTCGTATTGCTACTAATTGTCATTTCTTTATTTTTAGCTTCAAGTTCAAAACTAGCTGCCAATTGTTCTAACATTTGATTCATATCAAAATTAATCGCATTAATTGGCGTCGACGTCTGTCGCACTTTTGTGTATTCAAATAAATCTTCTACTAAAACCTTCATCTGCTTTGATTTCACAAATGCTGTATGTGTGTAAGATAGTAAATCTTCTTGCGAATTATATTGATTATCTTCTATTAAACCTAAGTAACCGATAATTGATGTCAATGGTGTTCGAATATCGTGACTAACATTGGTAATCAGCTCATCCTTTGAATTCTCAATTCGACGTTCTTCTTCCATTGATTCAATCGTACTTTGAACCAAAGCATTAATACTTGAAACGACCCGCGCCATATCACCTTGTAGTTTAAAAGGAATTTGATGATCGTAATGACCGTCCGCAATATAATGCAATTCTGAAATAACATGACGTAACTGCATTTGATGATAACGTCGAATTAGTCGCCAATAGAGCACGACAACGTCCACAATAAGCATGAACGCAACAAAAACATTCCCCCAACTCCAGACATTGAAATCATTCGGCCCAAAAGTTAATGCCGTCTTAATTTGAAAAATACCATTCTCAAGTCCTGGGTTTGAAGCAATCGTCTGATTTAATAGAATAAAAATTGATAAATTCAGTAAAATTAATAGAATAATCGTGATGAATCCTTCCGCGATTAATTCACTTTTTTCTCTACCAGTTAATTTCAAAAATAACCCCTCACTAATGCATTTCTATCTTGTATCCAACGCCCCAGACGGTTTTGATAATATCATCACCGTTTGTTGCTGCTTCAATTTTATCACGTAAATGGCTCACATGGACCATTACTGTTTTGGCAGAAATAATTGATTCTTGTTGCCAAACTTGTTCAAAAATATCATCCGCAGAGTACACATGATTTGGATGTGAGGCTAATAAATATAAAATACCGAATTCTAAAGCAGTTAATTGAATATCACTACCTTCAACTGTTTGAACTTCATGAGAATCTTTTTTAATAATTAGCGGTCCTATTTCAAGTGCAACATCAGGTGCCGGATTCGAGTTTTGGCTACGACGGAGTAATGATTTAACACGTGCCATAATTTCTAATGGGTTAAATGGCTTAACAACATAATCATCAGCACCTGTAATCAGTCCACGAATTTTGTCCATATCTTCTGTTTTAGCAGAAACCATTAATATTGGAATTTCTGAAGTTTTACGAACCTCTTTAATGACATCCATTCCGTTCATTTTAGGCATCATAACGTCGAGAATCATTACACCGATTTCTGGCATTTCTTCTAATTTTTCAATCGCTTCAAGTCCATTTTGAGCAGTAATTGCTTCGTAACCTTCATTTTTTAAATAAATAGAGATTAAATCAACGATTTCTTTTTCATCATCTACAACTAAAATTTTCATTGGATATCTCCTGACTTTTCTTTACTTATAGTATATTGTATCAAATATCACACACGATAACTTTAAAGAATTGGTTAAATCTACTTAATCTAAGTAGTACAAAAAAAGCTTTCGTAAAAAACGAAAGCTTTCCATTTTTTATTATCCACGTTCTAATAAGTAGTTAAATAAACCGCCCATTGTTTTATCTGATAACTCAATCTCTTTACCAGATTCCGTTACTTTAGTAATTTTATAATAATCTTCAAACTCAGGTACTTCCAATTGCATCATCGCAACAAAAGCTGCTGCCGTTTTATAAGTTGCTTGTAGCTGTTCCCCATGAACGTAATCAATAATTAACATATTCGTAACCCCCTATAATATTTATACTCGTAGTGTAGTCTATAAATTTAAATACTTCCACAATTGATACTTATTTTTAAGTAAATTAATATTTCTAACTAATGTCGTATTCCTTTTACTGTATACAATGATTTTGCATCAAATCATGATTAATCATTAGAGTCTTATTTATAATTTAAAACTCTCCATTAAAAAAGACGTAACTTCTTTCATCTGAAAGAAATCACGCCTTTTTAATTATTATTTAACTGAGTAATTAGGTGCTTCTTTGGTAATTTGAACATCATGTGGATGTGATTCAATTAAACCAGCACCTGAAATTTGAACAAATTGTGCGTCATCTTGTAATGCCTTCAATGTTCCAGCACCAACGTAACCCATACCTGAATGTAAGCCTCCAACCATTTGGAAAACAATATCAGCTAAACTACCCTTGTATGATACACGACCTTCAATACCTTCTGGCACTAACTTATTAGCTTCATTTACGCCACTTTGGAAGTAACGATCAGAAGAACCATTTGATTGTTCCATAGCTGCTAAACTTCCCATACCTCGGTAAACTTTGAAACGACGACCTTCATAAATTTCAAATTCACCAGGAGCTTCATCAGTTCCAGCTAACATACTACCTAACATCACAGCGTTACCACCGGCAGCAAGGGCTTTAACGATATCACCAGAGTATTTAATACCCCCATCAGCGATGATTGTTTTACCATATTCACGAGCTACTTCAGCAGCGTCATAAATAGCTGTTAATTGCGGAACACCAACACCAGCAACAATCCGTGTTGTACAGATTGATCCAGGTCCTATTCCAACTTTAACAACATCAACGCCAGCATCATAAAGGGCACGAGTTGCTTCGCCAGTTGCGACATTACCTGCGATTAAAGTTGCTTCTGGGAATTGTGCTCTGATTTCAGTAATTTTACGGATAACACCGGCTGAATGACCATGAGCAGTATCGATAACTAAAGCATCAACACCAGCATCTAGTAAAGCTGTAGCACGTTCAAATGTATCACTTGTAACACCAACAGCGGCAGCAGCAAGTAAGCGGCCATGTTCATCTTTAGCTGCGTTAGGAAATTCAACAACTTTTTCGATATCTTTAATTGTTATTAAACCAGTTAAACGACCATTTTTATCAATGATTGGTAATTTTTCAATTTTATTTTTTTGGAGTATTTTTTCAGCTTCTTTAAGCGAAGTACCTTCCGCAGCTGTTACTAATCCTTCTTTAGTCATAACACTATCAATTAGGACTGACATATCAGAAACAAAACGTAGATCACGATTCGTAATGATACCAATCAATAAGCGATTTTCTAATGTTTCAACGATTGGAACACCACTAATACGGTAACGTTTCATCAATTGTTCAGCATCTGCAACAGAATGTTGCGGTGTTAAATAGAAAGGATCAATAATAACGCCACTTTCAGAACGTTTTACTTTTCTGACTTCTTCAGCTTGTTGTTCGATACTCATATTTTTATGAATAACACCTAAGCCACCTTGGCGAGCCATAGCAATCGCCATTTTAGAATCTGTAACAGTATCCATGCTAGCACTTAAAATTGGGACATTTAATTTGATATTCTTAGCTAATTGTACACTGATATCAACCTCGTTCGGTAATACATGACTTTCTGCAGGTATTAACAACACGTCATCAAAAGTAAATCCTTTTTTAACGAACTTCGTTTCCCAATTTGACATTTTAAAACCAGCTTTCTACTTTTATTTTGTTTACTAACATACCAGATAAACTCAACATTGGTCAAGGTTATCGTCCGATTCTTATTAACCTATAATCGTTTTTAACTGTAACAAAAAAGAGTTCAAAAATTTTACCTGAACTCTTTTCAAGATATCAATCAATTTAAAACATTGTTCGGTTGATATTATAGCGACGTTTAACGTAAATTCTAACTGCAAATGCGATTAATGCAATTACAAGATAAACAGGGGCTGGCAACAATGCATTAAGTGGTCCTGGAATCAATGCCACTAACATGTAGGCAAGAATCCATACTGCAAGAAAGGCTACAAATACTAGTAATGTAACCCAGAAAGCTGGTTTGTCTTCTTTTTTGACGTTTGGGCCATATTTTTTGTAGAAGAGCGCTGCTCCAATACCACCCAAAATTGATGTGATTAGTAGTGTTAATAATCCACCAGCACCAGAAGCTTCTGCTTGCGTACTTGTTTTACTCATTAATCCCATAACACCGTACATACCAGCAAAAATTAATAACATCATCAACCCATTATCTAAAGCTGTTAACCAAAAACTACTTGTTGGTTCTGCAGCTTTTTTCTGTGGGCCCATAATGATATCAGTTGCTTTTGTACTAACAGGACCATATAGTTTAGTTGCTGTTACACCTTTATGCTGTTCGGTGCGAAGTTCTGCAACAATTTCACCAATGACCGTATTTCGTTTTTCATCATTAATTTTTGAATCTTTCAAAATACTATTTAAACGGTAAACATAATCTTCATTACGCTTCGTTAATCCCGCAAAGGGTCCTTTATCCTGTAACTTCGTTTCTTTTTCTAAATGTTCTTTTTGTTTTGCTGCAGCTGTCGCATTTCTCTCTTCAACTGATGTTTCTTCGACTTTGTTTTCTTCTGACATGACTAACAACCCCTACTGACTTATTTTATTTAGACGTTAAATCTGAACTCAATAATATCGCCATCTTGTACGACATATTCTTTACCTTCGGAACGTAAACGACCAGCTTCACGAACTGCTGCGACGCTTCCATTTTTATCTAAATCAGCAAATGACATTGTTTCAGCACGGATAAATCCACGTTCAAAATCTGAATGGATAATTCCGGCAACTTGAGGTGCTTTCATCCCTTGTTTAAAGGTCCATGCTCGTGTTTCGGCACCACCAGCAGTAAAGAAAGTTGCTAAACCTAGTAATTTATAAGATGCCCTGATTAAGCGATCAAGTCCTGATTCTTCAACACCAGCAGCTTCAAGGAAATCAAGTTTATCTTCATCATCTAGTTCAGCAATTTCTTCTTCTGTTTTAGCAGAAACGGCTAAACATTCTGAACCTTCTTCTTTTGCAAAGGCTTCAATTAATTTTACATACTTATTAGCATCTGGGTCAGCCATGTCATCTTCAGCAATATTAGCGACATAAAGAACTGGTTTGTTCGTTAATAAAAACATACCTTTAACATATTTTTCTTCTTCTTCATCAAATTCAATTGAGCGAACGGCATGTCCAGCTTCAAGAACTGGTTTGATTTTTTGTAAAATACTGAATTCAGCCAACGCATCTTTATCTTTTGTTCTAGCCACTTTTTCAACTTTAGCATAACGTTTTGTCACACTATCTAAATCTGCAAAAACAAGTTCTAAGTTGATTGTTTCAATATCGTCCATTGGATCCACTTTATCAGAAACATGTGTGATATTATCATCGTCAAATGCACGAACAACGTGCACAATAGCATCAACTTGACGAATATTTTCTAAAAATTTATTACCAAGTCCTTCACCTTTACTTGCGCCTTTAACAATACCGGCAATATCCGTAAATTCAAAAGTTGTATGAATAATTTTTTTAGCAGGGACTACTTCATCGATACGTGCTAATCGTTTATCTGGAACTTCAACCATCCCAACGTTTGGATCGATTGTCGCAAATGGGTAATTAGCCATTTCCGCGCCTGCTTTTGTAATTGCGTTAAATAAAGTTGATTTACCTACGTTTGGTAATCCTACGATTCCTGCCGTTAATGCCATAATTAGACGTCACTCTTTTCATTTATTTTGTATTATCTTCTGTTGTTGCTTTTTCTAACATTTTTTTCATCTTTTTTTCAAATTCTCGTCTAGGTAATAGAATAAGGTGCCCGCATCCTAAACACTTAATGCGAATATCCATTCCCATTCGCACGATTTCCCAGCGGTTAGTCCCACAAGGATGTGGTTTTTTCATTTCAACAATATCATGTAAGTCATACATACTGACTAACCTCCTAGTCTAGTGAAATATCAAGTAAGTCCAAAATACGGTTCAAATCATCCGTTGATAAGTAGTCAATTTCTATCTTACCTTTATGATTTTTTTTGCTCTGTTGGATAGAAACTTGTGTTCCAAATTTTTCTTTTAACAAGTTCTCACTTTGTTGAACATAAATTGATTTTTCAACTTCGTTCACTTTTTTAGTATTCTTTTTAATTTCGCCGTTCATTTGGGCAATTACTTTTTCCAACTCACGAACAGTTAGATTTTCTTTAACTGTTCTTTTAGCTAATGCCCCAATTTTTTGTTTATCTTTAAGTGACAGCAATGTTCTTGCTTGACCCATCGATAACTGATCAACTTGGAGTAATTCTTTAACTGAGTTGGGCAATCCTAATAAACGCAAATAATTAGCAATATAAGGACGACTTTTGCCTAATCGCTCTGAAACTTGTGACTGCGTTAAGTTTAATTTTTCCATCAACATGTTATAAGCTTCTGCCTCTTCTAAAGGAGACAATTCTTCACGTTGTAAATTTTCCAAAATAGCAACTTCCATCATTGCTTCTTCTGTCATCGTTCTAATAATTGCAGGGACATCTGTTAGTCCTGCTAATTTAGACGCACGGAAACGACGTTCTCCTGCAATGATTTCATAACCCTTAATGACTGATTCTCTTACAATAATTGGTTGGAAGACACCTGATTTTTTGATAGACGCAGCTAATTCTTTTAGGGCATCTTCATCAAATGTTTTACGAGGTTGGTAAGGATTAGGGCGAATTTCAGCTAAGTTTAAACGAACAACAGATTCTTTTGTATCATCATATTGATCAAGTTCATCCTGAAATAACGCGTTAATCCCTTTTCCAAGACCTTTTTTATTATTTACCATGCGCTTTTAACACTTCCTTTGCCAATTCCATATAGACTTGAGCACCCTTCGACTTAGGATCGTAATCAATAATTGCCATCCCATGGCTAGGTGCTTCAGACAAGCGGACATTTCGCGGAATAATTGTCTTGTAGACTTTTTCTGCAAAATATTTTTGCACCTCAGACACAACTTCTGCGCCTAAATTTGTACGTGCATCATACATTGTCATTAAAACGCCTTCAATGGCTAAATCTGGATTAAAATGCTTTTGAACTAAACGAATTGTGTTAAGCAATTGGCTTAAACCTTCCAAAGCATAGTATTCACTTTGAACAGGAATTAAAATTGATTTACTAGCTGTAAAGGCATTAATTGTAATCAATCCAAGTGATGGCGGGCAATCTATTAAAATATAATCATACTGATCTTCAATTGTTTTAACGGCATCCAATAATCTTGTTTCACGAGCCATTTGCGGTGTTAATTCAATCTCAGCACCAGCCAATTGAATGGTTGCCGGAACGATATCTAATCCTTTATGACTAGTAGCTAGAATTGTCTCCTTAATTGGAAATTCATTAACTAAAACATCATAAATATCTTTTTTTATTGTTGATTTTTCAATACCAACACCACTTGTTGAATTTCCTTGAGCATCCGTATCTATTAATAAAACACGCTTGCCTAGCTCGGCTAAACAAGCGCCTAAATTCACACTCGTTGTTGTTTTACCAACGCCACCTTTTTGGTTTGCTAATGAAATAACAATTCCCATGTTTGATTAACCCTCCTTTTTTGATTCAATCACATCAATAATAACGCGATACCCTGAATCAGTTTTTTCTTGTTTTGATTTAATCGTTACACCGTTATTTTCTATAACTTGAACCGCTTGTTTTAGGGTATTAATCACTAATCTTTTATCAGGATTACCTTTTTTCGTGTTTTTCTTTTCAGACACTTTTGATTCTGGTTTAATTTTATTAGCTGAAATTAACTTTTCGGTTTCTTTCACTGTTAATTTCTCTTTTAAAATACGTTTTAATAATTTTTTTTGATTGCTAGCTGATAAACTAACCATTGCTCTTCCGTGACGTTCGGATATCTGTTGCGCCATAATGGACGTTTGTACGTCATGTTCTAATTTTAATAAACGCAATTTATTAGCAACAAATGCTTGGCTTTTACCCATATCTTCAGCTAATTTTGACTGTGATAAGTGGTTTAAACTCATTAGTTTACTGTAGGCCTCTGCTTCTTCAATTGCTGTTAGTTCCTCACGTTGTAAATTTTCAATTAGTGCCATCGAAGCCGCTTGGTCGTCGTCCATTTTCTGAACAATTGCCGGAATTTTTTTCCATCCTAATGAAGATGCTGCCCGAAAACGACGTTCCCCAGCAATAATCTCATATTTTCCAGTCTCATACTCTCGCAAAATAATAGGCTGCAATAACCCGTGTTCTTTAAGGGTTTGTGCTAATTCATCAATTTTTTGATCATCAAAGACACGACGAGGTTGGAAGCGATTGGGTACAATAGTCGTAACAGAAATGTCACTAACCTTCGTTTGATTCGTTTCATCTTCTTGTTCTTGTTGATTTTTACGATTTCCTAAAAATGAAAATGCCATTTTCCGACGACCTCCTGACTATATCTTATTTACAAGTGGGGTACGTCCAGGTACACCCGCTTTTCTAGGGTATTTTTTAGGACTTAATTTGACTTTATCAACGACTAATAGATGACGTTCGTCATCTGAAATTGGTAAAGTAAATTCATGATTAGCCACAACTTGACCACCTAAAAGCTTGATAGCATATTCGGCATCGACTAATTCTTCGTCCATTTTTTGAGCTTTGAGAGCGATAAATTGACCATTTAATTTAACTAAAGGTAAGCACAATTCAGATAGTACGCTCAATCTTGCAACAGCACGAGCTGTCACGATATCATATTGTTCTCTATATAAACTTTTTTTACCTGCAAATTCTTCAGCACGATTATGAAAAAAAGCAACCCCTGTAATATCTAATTTGTCCGCCAATTCATTTAAAAAGTTGATACGTTTATTCAACGAATCAACAATAGTCACCGTTAATTGCGGAAAAGCAATCTTCAGTGGAATTGAAGGGAAGCCGGCACCTGCGCCGACGTCACAAATAGATAAGGGCTCGCTTTGTATTTCTTTTGAATAAAAAGCAGGCGTTAAAGAATCATAAAAATGTTTCAAATAAACGTCTGATTTTTCTGTAATAGCAGTCAGATTAAGGTTTTCATTTGTCATTACTAAAAATTCATAGTATGTTTCAAATTGTGCCATTTGTCTGTCTGTTAAATTAATGTCTTTTTCAGCTAATGCTTGACGAAATTCTTCTGGATTCATATGACTGGCCCTCCGTTATTTGTGAAACAAAACGATGTTTCACGTCCTGTTTAACTTTAACGTATTTAGGCCAGAAATACAAGCCAACTGTAAGATTCTCTATCCTACTAATTTATCAAATTTTTTAAGTTTTGAAATTAATAATTCGACAAATTTTGCACGGTCAATTGATAGTAAGACTTCTGTATTTTTTTCTAATCCCAATAAATCAAATTTATCAACGATTGTCTCACCTTTAGTAAGATCACCATTCACCTCAACATCAACATGGTACTTTTCACTTGTGAATAATTCAGGATGTAACATCCAAGCAATTGTACAAGGGTCATGTAATGGAATACCGTCGAATCCCCATTTTTCTTGACCATAGTAAATACCATAAAATTTCAATAACCCGTAGGCTGATTGCGCTACTTTATTATTAATCTTACCAATTTCTTCAATTTCAGAATCTAAAATTTGTGCTTGATGAGTTAAGTTTAATCCAGCCATAACCATTGGAATAGAGTCATTTAAAACCATTTTTGCTGACTCTGGGTCCACGGCAATATTAAATTCTGAACCAGGTTTAACATTTCCAACATCCGTTGAGCCACCCATAAAGACAATTTTTTCAATTTTATTTTTTAATTCAGGATAGACAGCTAAAAATAGTGCCATATTCGTCATTGGGCCCGTGACAACCATTGTAACTTTTTCAGCACTTTTAGATAATGTTTCTGCAATTAACTCAATTGCTGTTAAATTAGTTGCTGGAATTTCAGATTTAGGTAACTCTGTTCCATCAACACCAGTATCTCCATGAACGGCATCGGCAATCATTAATTCTTGTAGTAAAGGTTTTTTATTTCCACTAGCAACTGGAACATCTGTCCGTTCCATCAATGTTAGTAGTCGACAAGCGTTATCAAATGTTTTATCAGGTGTTTGATTTCCAGCGGATGTTGTCACCGCACGTAAATCAAATTCTGGTGAAGCAATAATCATCATTAACGCTAATGCGTCATCATGTCCTGGATCACAATCTAAAATAATTGGTGTTTTTGTCATAATAAAATCTCCTCTTCAATCGAATTATTTTTCTGCATTTTTAATGCAATTAATAAATATATTTATGATCAGCCTTATTAAAATTCCAGAATGGTACTTTTACAACACCTTGAATTTTCGACTTATCAACGAACCCCCAGTAACGACTATCATTAGATACTGAACGATGATCTCCTAGAACAAAATATTTATCTGAAGGTACTCTGATAGCTGAAGTATCTTTAGCCCATTGATTATCTACAGCCAATGACTTGAATGTCCAGTTTTTAGCATTTATGTTCTGAACCCTTGTCCCTACTGTTTTTTGATAAGTTGAAATATAAGGTTCTTCAATTTCTTTACCATTAACATAGACATGATCATTTTTAAATTCTACTGTATCACCAGGCATTCCAATAACACGTTTAACATACTCTTGACCCTCAGTTGCATCAGGATCTACGCCGTATGCATCAAAAACAACAGTACTAAAGCGCTTAATATCAATAACTTTAACAACAGCAACATGCTCATTATTAACTAAGTTAGGTTGCATCGATGGCCCATCAACACGTACCATTGTGACAACAAATGTTTTTAAAAGCATCGCGATTATTAAACCGATTGCAATCGGTATAATCCAACTCATTATTTCTTTAACTATTCTTTTCATATTTCCACCTAATCATTATATTTTTTATCCCCTTATTTAGTTAATTATACGCCAACTATTTAAGGACTTTCAATATCCAATAATTCAAATGATACCAGACAATGAAATCCCTTTCTATTAAAACTTAAAATTTCATTTGCAACCATGTAAAACGACTGGTATAGTTTTAATTAGTTCTAGTAGTATAGAAACATAAGGTTTCTGTAATATCTTTGTAACATCGGGGGGCAATATATTTTAATTTAAAATATATTGAAAGTGTTCTAAACCATTATTGCACATGGGATTTACTAAATTAAATAAATTATAAGTTAAATACATAAATCATCATTATCATTGATATATAAACATTACTTAGTATATATTACAAAATCATGCTAAGTTGTAATAGTTTTTGTATTTGATTGCAACACTAACCGGTTACAATAGTTACTGTAGTATAAATCCAATAAAATAAGAAAGTAGATGTGACTCAACTTGAATAACACACTTAAATCATTATTACTCGGTACAGTTGGTACCGCTGGCCTCCTTCTTGCATCTAACGCAACTGCTGATGCAGCAACAGTTAAAGTTCAAACAAACGATACTGTTTGGGCTTTTTCTCAGAAGTATGGCGTTTCAATCAAAACAATCGAAACTTTAAACAATATTGACGCAAATTCTCATATTATTGTAAGTGGTCAATCATTAAATATTCCTGAAAAGGATAGCAACGCTAAAGCAAGCTCAACACAAAAAAGTACTTCAGCTAAAACAAGTACTATCGTTACTACTAATACTTCAGTAAATAAAACATCCGTTACTGTTAAAAATGGTGATTCATTATGGTCAATCGCTAAAGAAAATGGCATTTCAATCTCAGCACTTCGTTCGGCTAATGGATTTGCTGATAACTCAGCACTTATCTTACCCGGTCAAAATTTAACATTAACTGGTTCAAAAGCGGTAGCTGCAAGTACTACTGTTACTCCCGCTAAAGTAACACCAGCTAAAACTGTTAAAGTAGAAACAAGTACTGCTAAACCAGTTGCTACAACTCCTAAAGCAGAAGTAAGTGCTGCTAAATCAGTTACTGCAACTCCTAAAGTAGAAACAGCTACACCTAAAGCAGCATCTACTACAAATAATAAGACTGTTACTGTTAAAAACGGCGATTCATTATGGTCAATCGCTCAATCAAACGGTATTACTATCTCAGCACTATGTGATGCTAATGGTTTATCTTCTAATTCAATGATTAACCCTGGCCAAACATTAAACTTAACAGGTTCAATGGCTAAAGTAGCTTCTACAACTGCTGAAAAAGTTGTTACACCTGCAAAAGCTACAACAACACCTAAAGCTGCTGTAACTTCTAATGCTACTTCAACACCTAAGGCTGCTACAAGTTCTAATACTGCTTCAACAGCTAACACTGCTGTTGCAAGTTCTAATACTACTTCAACAACTAATACTGCTGCTGCAAGTTCTAATACTACTTCAACAACTAATACTGCTGCTGCAAGTTCTAATACTACTTCAACAGCTAATACTGCTGCTGCAAGCTCTACAACACAAACAGCAAGCTACTCAGCAAGCAAAGTTATCTCTGTTGCTAAAGCATACATAGGTACTCCTTATGTTTGGGGTGGATCAACTCCTTCTGGTTTTGATTGTTCAGGATTCACACAATATGTATTCGCAAAAGTTGGTATTAACTTAAACCGTAATACTATTGGACAAGAATCAAATGTTTCTAAGAAATCAACTGCTGCTGCTCAACCTGGAGATTTATTATTCTGGGGAGCTCAAGGTTCTACATACCATGTTGGTATTTACTTAGGTGGTGGCCAATATATCGCTGCTCCAGAACCTGGTCAAAATGTTAAAATTGGTGCATTAGCATATTACCCTGCTTCATTTGCTGGTACTGTTAATAAATAATATTATGAAGGTCCCACTCACTAAGTGAGTGGGACCTTTTTTTATGGATTTTAATATATAAAGTATTCTGGTTCGGAATCTATAAAAGTTGCTAAGATTGGAAATAAGTCCGTTAGAAATCTGAATTTTATTATTTGTTCCTTCTAAAAGAGTATTAATCGAATAATTATTAATGTTTGGAAATATCTTCACATCACGCCATCATAAGATTATGTCTGCTATTTAAAAACAAAAATCTTATACTCTTCGGCTTATTCATCATTAATCAAAAACTGGTATTTAATGCTTTTTACCCTACTATTAACAAGTGATATTTGAAACCTTTTATCTTTAAAAATCGTTACTCATTTTAAAATGTTTCATGTGAAACATTTTAAAATGGCATAAATACATAGAAGCAAAACTAACTTTTTCTTTTAATTTTGGCTATTTGGTGTATTATAAAGCTATTCGGGCCCTTAGCTCAGTTGGGAGAGCGTCTGCTCCGCAAGTAGAAGGTCGACGGTTCAAATCCGTTAGGGTCCATAGTAACCACTACAGATTTTAAAAATCAAAAAAGAGATTAACTTCAATTTGAAGTTAATCTCTTTTTCTTACGTTTCTATTTAATAAGGTTTTCCATTTGCAACGTGTTTTGCATGTTGCAACAGCGCTGTCATAGTTTCAATAATATGCGGATCGTCAATTTGATAGTACATTAACTTTCCTTCTCGTCTCTGACTAATTATTTGATGCGTTTTTAATAAACTTAATTGATGAGATAAGTTTGTTTGTTCAACATTAAGTATCTTTGATAATTCAGTTACATTATATTCATGTTGTTCCAATAAATAGATTAATTGTAATCTTATTCGATTATTCAATAGCTTAGTTATCATAATTGATTCATCAAGTTCACTTTTTGGAATTTCATTGTACGGTTGCATTATTTTCCTCCTACATAAAGTGCTGAATAGTACCACTTTCTAATAATATATATAGACCTAAGAAAACATAAACAATTAGAGTGATTAAATTACCAAAATTTTGAAAAAATTCTTGGATTTTAGGTAAATTAGTAATCATTTTACTCAACCATGTAATGATACATAAGAATATAAAAAATAGCATCAGTACAATAGGTACATCCCTAATAGATAATGTCGTGAAAAATGGGACGTAGATAGCAAGATTATCTGGTCCACAAGTTGCAATAGTAATCATAATTACATTTAAAATTATGCCTTGACCCGGTTTTCCTAATTTCTCCCGGACCTCATTACCCTCATCTTCATCACTAAAATACATTTTTATACCCATTATAATCGGAATAAGTCCCAAAAATCCTAAGATCCATTCTTCAGGAATCAGTTTTAACCAAAAGGCAGCAATCAAACTAACTGCTATAAGCGTCCCACTACCAAGTAGCTCTCCTATAAATATTAATTTTTCTTCATGTTTATTTTTATACTTAGCAAAAATAATAATTAGAATTAAAAGATAATCGATATTTGTTGAAATGAATGCGAGTACAGTTGAACCTAATAGTGTGACCATTATAGCATCTCCTCTATATGATATATTATTCATATGATATTTTGTTCATGTGAATAATATATCATATGTTAACGTCCATGTAAACGGTTAAATATAAATTTATTAGTACCTTATTTATTCAAAAATATGCTAGAATTAGTTTATTATCTATTACTTCGGAGGAATTCATATGGACTATCTAATACTGTTACTACCTATTTTATTGTTAGCTATTTGGTATATCAGCTTTCACAAAGAACCACGTCAATTAATTAATGGATTTCTGTTCAATATATTTGTCATTTCTTTAATAGGTGTACTCGCTACTTCCCCTATCAATTTTATGAAAAATAGCGCTGTTTTTATTATCATTGTTGGCGCTATAGGTTTGATATTACTTTCAATTGCAACTATTCCATTTTTATTAATTAATACTGGACTAGTCTTTAAACGTGAAAGTTATTCATTAGCTAACATGCTTGGACTACTACTTGCTATTGTTCTTATCATTCGCTGGTTTGTGACACCTTTAATCAGTACGTGGCCTTGGTATCTTCAATTACCATTTAATTTTGCTTCGTTGACTGGCTTATATCTTATGTTCGCTTTTTTAAATTTCTTGTCTGTTAGTATTTTATATAGCTTACGACGTCCAAAATATGATCAAGACTACATCATTGTACTAGGTGCAGGTTTAATCAACGGTTATAAAGTTAGTAAACTACTTGCCAACAGAATCAAACGTGCTACCAATTTTGCGGACAAACAAATACTATTAGGCGGTAAACGCCCGATTATTATTTTTTCAGGTGGGCAAGGTAATGATGAGTCTATTTCAGAAGCACAGGCAATGCAAAAATGGGCCATCGACAGTGGTTATCCAGAAGAATTTACATTACTAGAAGACAAATCAACAACGACTTTTGAAAATATGCGTTTCTCAAAAAAAATAATTGATCTTGATCATAGAGGGGATCATATTTTATTCAGTTCAAATAACTACCATATCTTTCGTGCTGCAATATTTGCACGAATGGTTGGTGTAAATGCTCAAGGCATTGGCGGGAAAACGCCATGGTATTTTTTACCTAATGCGTTCTTGCGTGAATTCATTGCTATCATAATGCTTCATAAAAATCGTCATTTTATAGTTATTTTGTTGCTCCTTTTACTGTCTATTTTTCAACAGCTTTTTAAATAATTATTACTTCAATACTTACTTAAATTAATTAATCTACTTAAAAGGATAAACCTTTAATTTATGTCATATTGACAAAACTCAGTACTATCGTTAGAATTAATTTTTATTAATATCAGTCTTATAAATTAACTATTTTTGTTGTAATCTAAGCATTAGCTAATAAAAGCTAATGCTTTTTTTATACAGTTTTTTAGTAAGGGAGATTTTATTTATGAATGGGATAGATATACACGATAATTTGAAGGTATTACAAGATTTAAAATTTTTAATTTATGACTTTAGTAACCATAGGATTGATTTTCACAATTTTGATATTTTAACTTTAGATTTACCTACCAAACAAATTGATTTAGTCTCAGCCTATCAAGCACAAAAAATTGACCACACTATTGAAGAAATAGCATGGTCAATCATTAATGATAATCATTTATAAACGGATTACTTTAAGCAATAATTCAGCTGTCGCTTCTCTTTTTTCTTTGGGTAAAGAAGCAAGATAATTAATCAAATCCAGCGTTGCAACACCTTTTAAATTTTGATTAGTAAAGAAGTCAGCTAACGTCATATCCAGCGCTTCAGCAATATCTGATAATTTTTTTATTTTAATATTATCTAACTTACCTCGCTCTATCAAAGAAATTAAACTAACAGAAGATTTTGATTTTTCAGCCAGTTGCTCAATGGTCATATTCAATAATTTTCGTTTAGCACGAATTAAAATTCCTATTTTTTTAAGCATATTAAACTCCTAATCAGAAAGGTTCTCTTTATGGTAAAGGTTTTTAAAACAATCAAACAGATTATAGCTTATCTTTTTTTAATATATATATATATACAAAAACCTTTTAAGCTGATAAAATAACTTAAGTTTCGTTTAAGGTTTGTCTTTATTCGTTGATTTAGTAATTTAAATCTAAGGAGGCCACGGGGGGTATTACTAATTCTGCATCTAACAACCTAAAAAAATACATAAGTACCAATGATTAAAATCCTATTTTATGCGATTGAGTTAGCCATTATTTTATAAACTAAAACTCGCTATGTATACACTAGATTTGGTAACTTTTAGTTAAGTAGTCAAAGTTAATCATATTATTAAGGTAGTTAAAAAGGAGATCCAATGATTAAAAAAGAACAAATCTATTATGCGCCTTCAGATGATTTATCTGGGAGTACGACAAAAAAATTCTGTCCTAATTGTGGAAGTGAAGTTCCTAAGGATGGTAATTTCTGTCCTAATTGTAATTTTGATTTACGTGTTAATTCAGTTGCGTCACAGCAACCTGTTACGCCGGTTCAACCAACACAACAACAAATGCCACCTACACAAACACGAACTGCAAATCCTAAATTACCCATCTCAGGTAAAACAAAATTCATCAGAATTTTGATTGGTATTATCGCTCTTATTATTGTTGTTGGCTACTATGCTGGAACAAAATATTACTCAAAAGAAAATCAAATTGAACGAATTACAGATGCATTAAAAACCGATAAAAACATGGAAGCTTATTTTTCAACATCGGATACGGCATTAAAAATTACTGATGAGTCTATGAAACCTGCATCAGATGCATGGGGTAGTACAGACTCTCTTAAAACTTTTAAAAACGAATTAACCAATGGAGCAAGCACTTCAACACATTTTCATTTAAAAGAAAATGGTAAACATTGGTTATTATTCCCTAAATATACGGCTGACTTTTCAACCGTTTCCGTTAACTTATCAACGAATAGCTCTGGGGCTGTTATCAAGATGAATGATAAAAAAGTTGCTACAGCTGACTCTGATAATTACAGTAAAACAATCTCAAATCTAGTTCCCGGTAACTACACAATAGAAGCAGCTGGCTCTATTGATGGTACTAAACTAAATAATAAATCGACTGAGACGCTCACTAGTTCAACTTCTAACGTCAATTTAGATTTAAGTACACTTACTTTTAGAATTAAAAGTATCGCAAATGCTGATATCTATGTTAATTCTAAAAAAGTTGGTACAACTGATGATGATGGTTCTGCAACAATTGGCCCTATTGCCTCTTCTGGAAACAATCGATTGCAGCTTAAAGAAAAGGTCGGAGACAACACTCTCGTTACCAGTGAATACCAAATTTCAGGTAGCGATGATGATAACGACGTAACTTTAAATAATACAGATGAAAATGGCTTTCAAGATAGTTCTAGTAGCAATTTATTCAATATTAATTTTCCTAATATGTTAACTCTAGATGATGCAGAAAGTTATATAGACAATTTATTTACCCAAATTGATGACTACACTATCGATGGTGATGACTCTAATGAGGATTCAAATGATAGTTATGGCTCAATAGGCAGTTTCTTTGTTAATGGCTCAAGCAATGCAGATGCCAAGGCATGGGTGACTATTGCTAAAAATTATCATGATGATGATGCAATCAGTAGTGTCTCTTATGACGCTAAAGTATTATCAGTAACACCGACAGATAAAAATAAATTTGATGTCGCTTATGATGTTACTTATACGTTCGATTTCACTGATAGTGACGATAATTATTCAACTAAAACACAAGTATTTAGATATACTGCTAAAGTTAATTATTCTAATAACGATGACTTCTTAATCAAGTCAATTACACCCGCTAAAAAAATTAGTGAAAAAATTGAAGACAACTAAACTTTGGAGGAAATAATCATGAAAACATGCCCAAACTGTAGTTCACAACAACCAGAAAATGTAAAATTTTGTACAAACTGTGGATTTGCCTTTTCCATTAAACCAGCCCAAGAAACGGCCGCAACACAATCACAAAACGTACAAGAACCAACAAAATTCCAACAACAATACACGCAACAACAAGATACTAAAGCTCAAAATGAGAATATTGAACAAGCTAAAACATTCGCATCAAATTATTGGTCTTATTTCTTAAATGCCATTAAACATCCCACAATTTTAGAAAATGGTCATAAATATTTCGGCTTTACGACAATTATTTTATTCGCCATATTTAATGATATTTTTGTAAAATTAATAATGGATAATGTTGCTAAATCTGTTAATTCAAGTCTATTTTCAGGACTCTTTAACACTCAAAGTACCTATGCGCCAACAATTGACAGTAGTGTCTACGCAAAATTATTTTTCTTAACACTACTAGCTTTTGCCTTTTACATACTAATTGGATTTTTTGTTCGTAATGTTGTTTTAGGCGATAAGAGTGATACCTTACTTTCATTTACAAATCGCTTTACACACTACCTCATGATCAATCTTGTATTAGCTGTCCTTAGTATGCTTTTCATGCTACTTGGAATGAG
The DNA here is from genome assembly GCF_056782075.1 of Dellaglioa sp. CoH-56-MRSF-12. The sequence goes on along the minus strand of NZ_JBXAYD010000001.1, from coordinate 84,849 downwards.
AGGCCTTGCTGTATTCATGTATGCTTTAATGGCCCTTATCATGAGTATTGCTTTCATTTTATCGATGATTATTGATACAAATCCACTTAAAATAGATAAACTTTACGGCGTTGTCATTGGACAACTTCTATTAGCTTTAGTTTTCATGATTGTTATGTCAGTATTTGCTGTCAGTTTAGCAGCCAACATAGCTTCAATCATCTCTGCAGCTGGATTTTAAGTTTATTGCTTAACCTAATTATAAAAAGTTAAAAAGGCACCAATCAAGTATACTTGATTGGTGCCTTTTCTGCATTTCTGTACTATTAATTATTAACTTTAGCAATCTTACCCTGTTCAATATAAACAGCAAGAATTGATAAATCAGCAGGATTCACACCACTAATACGACTAGCTTGAGCTAATGTTTCTGGTTGAATCTTAATGAATTTTTGACGCGCTTCCGTCGCAATTCCTTCAATAGAATCGTAATCAATATTTGTTGGAATTTTTTTAGCTTCCATACGTTTTAACTTCGCAACTTTTTCTTGTGCTTTTTTAATATAGCCTTCGTACTTAAATTGGATTTCTACTTGTTCAATAATTCTATGGTCTAATTCATGGTCAGGACCTGGAATAAACTTCTCAATGTCTGCGTAAGTTACCTCAGGGCGACGTAAAAATTCATTAGCCAACACGCCATCTTTCAAAGCGGCACTATTATGTTCTGCTAAGAATGCATTCACATCTTCAGTAGGTTTAATACGGAATGATTGTAATCTAGCTTTTTCGGCTTCAATTTCAGCTTTTTTAGCTTTAAAAATAGCTAATCTCTTTTCAGAAATTAAACCAATATCATATCCTTTTTCAGTTAAACGTAAATCAGCGTTATCATGACGTAAGATTAAGCGATATTCAGCACGAGATGTTAATAGACGATAAGGTTCGTTTGTCCCTTTTGTTACTAAATCATCAATCATAACACCGATATAAGCGTCACTTCGATTTAACGTAAAATCTTCGCGGCCTAAAGCACGTAACCCAGCGTTAATTCCTGCCATTATTCCTTGTCCAGCAGCTTCTTCATATCCAGAAGTCCCGTTTGTTTGACCAGCGGTATATAAATTCTTCACTAATTTAGTTTCAAGCGTTGGTCGTAATTGATAAGGAGCCACGACATCATATTCAATCGCATAACCCGGACGCATTAATTCAGCGTTTTCAAGGCCCTTAATTGAATGAATAATATCTTGTTGGACTTCTTCCGGCATTGACGTAGAAAGGCCCTGAACGTAAAATTCGTCCGTTGAACGGCCTTCTGGTTCTAAGAAGAGCTGATGACGAGGTTTATCAGAGAAACGAACAATTTTATCTTCAATAGATGGACAGTAACGTGGACCCACACCTTTAATAATTCCTGAGAACATAGGTGCACGATCAAGGTTAGCATTAATAATCTCATGCGTTTTCAAGTTGGTATACGTTAACCAACAAGATAATTGATTTTTAACATCAATATAATCTTCATCAGGTGTTTCAAAACTAAAGTGGTTAGGTTCAACATCCCCTGGTTGTTCATCAGTCACACTGTAATCAATTGTATTCCCATCAACACGAGGTGGTGTTCCAGTTTTAAAACGTTCTAAATCAAATCCAAGAGCTTCAAGATTTTCAGATAATTTAATTGCAGGTTGTGAATTATTAGGACCTGATGAATAACTCAATTCGCCAATAATAATCTTACCGCGAGCAGCCGTTCCAACTGTTAAAACAACACTTTTAGAACGGTATTTTGCCCCAGTATTTGTTACAACACCATGACATTCGCCATCTTCAACAATTAAACTATCGACTGTTCCTTGACGTAACGTTAGGTTTTCTTCTTTTTCCATTGTATGTTTCATTTCACTTGAATAAAGATGTTTATCAGCTTGTGCCCGTAATGCTCTAACAGCTGGACCTTTACCAGTATTTAACATACGCATTTGTACATAAGTTTTATCGATGTTACGACCCATTTCGCCACCTAAGGCATCAATTTCACGTACAACAATTCCTTTAGCTGGACCACCAATTGAAGGATTACATGGCATAAAAGCAACCATGTCTAAACTAATTGTGATAAGTAATGTTTTATTACCCATTCGTGCAGCAGCGAGTGCTGCTTCTGAACCAGCATGTCCAGCACCAACCACAATTACATCATAATCTGGGCCGTCATAAGTTTTAATGTCCATTTATATTCTCCTATTTACTAACAATTATTTACCTAAACAGAATTGACTAAATAATTCTGTGAGTAATTCATCTTTGTAGCTATCACCAGTGATTTCACCAAGTAATTCCCAACTTCTAGTCATGTCAATTTGAACTAAATCGATTGGCATACCGGAAGCAATCCCAGTGATCACATCATCTAAAGCAGTCTCAGCTTGATTTAACAAGCCAATATGACGAGAATTAGTAATCATAACTGTTGTTTGGCTATTTTCAATTCCACCAAAGAATAAGTTAGCAATTTTTTCTTCAAGTTGCTTCACACCTTCATGATTTAAGACAGAAATAGAAATAATTTCCGTTGGATCAACCATACTTTCTAATTCTTTACGATCTAGATTTTCTGGTAAATCTGTTTTATTTAAGATAACAATTCGTTTATCATTCTGTGTTAATTTAATGAGCTGCTTATCTTCAGCAGACAAAGGTTCATTGCTATTCAAAACAAGCATGACTAAATCAGCTTGAACAATCGCTTCTTTCGAACGTTCAACCCCAATTTTTTCAACCTTATCTTCTGTATCACGAATACCGGCAGTGTCTACCAATTTCAAAGGTACACCCATAACGTTAACGTATTCTTCAATCACATCACGCGTTGTTCCAGCAACATCAGTTACAATGGCTTTATCTTCATGTAATAAGTGATTCAAAAGACTTGATTTACCAACATTAGGTCGACCAATTATGGCAGTAGCTAATCCTTCACGTAATACTTTACCTTGTTGCGCTGTTTGTAGTAATTCTTGAACATATTGCTTAACATCACGTGCTTTTTCAAGCAATAATTTAGTCGTCATTTCTTCACCAGCATCGTATTCTGGATAATCAATATTAACTTCAACTAATGCCAAAACATCTACGATATCTTTACGTAAATTGCGGATTAGACGTGCTAAATTACCATCTAACTGATTTAGTGCAACTTTCATTGAGCGATCTGTTTTAGCACGAATTAAATCCATAACAGCCTCAGCTTGAGATAAATCAATTCGACCATTTAAGAATGCTCGTTTTGTAAATTCACCAGGTTCAGCTAAGCGTGCCCCATTACTTAATAATAATTGTAAAATTTGATTCGTTGGTACAATACCACCATGACAGTTAATTTCAATCACATCTTCACGTGTAAATGTTTTAGGTGCTAACATAACTGAGACCATGACCTCATCGACTTCTTCATCCGTTTTAGGATTTAAAATATGTCCGTAGTTAATGGTATGACTATCAACGTTACCTAAATTTTTCCCTTTAAATACATTATTAGCAATTTGAACGGCATCCTCACCACTTAATCGAACAATTGAAATGGCACCTTCACCAGGTGGTGTTGATATAGCGGCAATTGTATCAAATTCTGTTAATTCTGGCATATCTTTAAATACTCCCTTCAAGTGCTCTATTAGCAGTTAATTAATCATATTCTTTAAATTTTTTCAAACAAAAAAAGGGCCCACTCCACGCCCTAAAAGGACGTGGATAAAGCACCTTCACTACTTTATCTAATATTAAGTTCAATGCCAATAATATACTTTTTTTACCGACATTTGTCAACAAGTCTGTTTGATGATTCTAATTCACTAACCACGAATACCGCGATTTTCTAATTTATTAGTAATCACTTTTAATTCATTAACATAACCAAGATATTCTTCTTCAGTCATATCAAATGAAGTAAAACAATTCGACATTTGTTTCATAATTCTATGTTTACTTCTTTTAGCTTTTCCAGTCAATGAGACATTCACACGGCGTTCATCCTCAGGATCTCTAGTCCGAAGAATCCAATCATCCTTTTCCATACGTTTTAAAAGTGGTGTTAATGTTCCGTTATCTAGATGTAACTTCGCACCAAGTTCCTTCACCATAACAGGTGACGTTTCCCACAATGAAAGTAACGTAATATATTGCGGATACGTTAAGCTAAATTCCTTCAGTGATTCTGTATAAAATTTATTGTAATCTTTTTGTGCTGTGTAAATAGCAAAACATAGTTCATCTTCTAATTTTTCTGGATCATGTTTTAAAGCCATGGGTGGGGACTCCCTTCTATTACTGACTATTTTTTATTTTTAGGCGCTACAATTACTGAGCGCTTAGGTTCTGTTCCAATCGATGTTGTTTTGATTCGGTTATTTCGTGCTAAATAAAAATGAATTTGCTTACGTTCGTTAGCAGGCATCGGGTCTAATTGTACCGTCTCACCCGTTCTAATAACATCCTTGGCCACTTTAATTGCAAGGCGCTCAATCGTTTCTTCGCGACGTTTACGGTAGCCACCAACATCTAGAATAACATTCATTCTGCTAACTGCTTTTTGATTCATATTAACTTGTGCTAAATATTGCAAAGCATTTAAACTTTTACCGTGTTTACCAATTAATAATCCTTGTTTACTCGTATTAAAATCATATGTTACCTGACGGCGCTCAAATTGAACATTAATTTCTGTATCAATACCCATTAATTCTGTAATGTCGGCCAAATAATAACCAACATCATGAACTGCTTTTTCATTAAGTTGACTTCTAGCAGCTTTTTCTGCTGCTGTTAGAGGCTTTGATGTAACACTATCTTTTTTTTCATCAATAATTTTCTTGCTTACTGGTTTTTCTGTTATTTTTTTTTCAATTAATTCAACTTCTGCCTTTTTGCGGCCAAAAAATAAAAATCCAGACTTACCTTCATTGATTATTTTAATTTCAATCTGTGTTTTTTCAAGCTTTAATGCAGCCAAACCGTTACTCACAGCTTGATCAACATTTTTTCCAGTAAATATGGGCATGTTCATCCTCCAAATATAATTATCATCGTTATATTATAGCACTAATTGACCCCTTATCTATACCCTTTTTCAGAACGATTTTTTTGAAAAGTTCTTTCATTTGACAAAATCTATAGGACTCAGCCTATAATGAAAATACTAAATATAAAAACTCGGAGGATTAATTCTATGAATAAATTAACAGACACATATGAATTAGCAAATGGTGTCAAAATTCCTGTTGTTGGTTTTGGTACTTGGCAAACACCAAGTGGTGATGTTGCTAAAGCATCTGTAAAATCAGCATTAGCTTCTGGTTACATACATTTAGATACTGCTGAAATGTACCACAATGAAAGTAGTGTTGGAGAAGGTATTGCCGAAAGCGGTGTTGCTCGTGAAGATATCTTTTTAACAAGTAAATTAGCTAATACAGCTCATACGTACGATGAAACACAAACAGCATTTGCACGAACATTAAAAGATTTAGGTGTTGATTACCTTGATTTATTCTTGATTCACTGGCCAAATCCTGCTGCTTATCGTGAAGATAATTGGGAAAGTCATCTTCAAGAAACATGGCGTGCATTTGAAGATCTTTATAATGAAGGTAAAATTAAAGCCATTGGTGTTTCTAACTTCCGTCCTCGTCATTTTAAAATTTTGGAAGAAACACAAACAATTACACCAATGATTAATCAAATTAGATTAGCTCCTGGTGATACTCCCAAAGAGACAATTGATTATTGTCACAAGCATAATATTCAATTAGAAGCTTATAGCCCATTAGGAACTGGTGCTATCTTTACGGAACCAACAATGGTTAAAATTGCTAATCGTATTGGTCGCAGTGTTGCACAAGTTACCTTACGTTGGTCATTACAAAATGGATTCTTACCACTTCCCAAATCTGTTCATGCTGACAGAATTGAAGAAAATACTCATTTATTTGATTTTGAATTATCTGATGAAGACATGGCAGAAATCAACTCTCTAGATGGTGTTGTTGGTCATGCTCAAGATCCAGATACAGCAACTTTCTAAAATGTTTCACGTGAAACAAAAATGCGTAACCAGATATATTCTGGTTACGCATTTTTAGTTATCTATAGTTTGATGATGCATTTGGCATGACTATTGCACATATGATGTAAACAATAATACCAGGGAATGCTGCACTCAGGACACTTAAAAGAACGTACCCTATTCTTGTTAATGTTGGGTCCCAGTTAAAAAATTCAGCAATACCACCGACAACACCAGCAATAATTCTATTATTAGATTTTGTTAATTTTCTCAATTTTAATCCTCCTCTTGTTAACCTTTTATGTAATTATATCCAAAATAAAAAACCAAAGCCACTAAATGGACTTTGGTTTTCAAAAATTACTTTTTGTTACGGCCCTTATAAGCTTTCTTTTTCGCTTTTTTAATAGCCTGTACTTTTTCTTTTTCAAGACGTACTTTTTCTTCACGTTCACGTGTAATTTTAAATGGATTATTAATTAACAATGTTTGTCCAACTGAGAATGCATTGGTAATAACCCAATATAATGACAAGGCTGATGGTAAGTTAACAGCTGTCACAAGAATCATTATTGGTGTACCATAAACCATCATCGTTGACATTGAGTTTGCTTCAGGTTGGGACATAACACCCAACTTAGAAACAAAGTAAGTTAAGATTGCAGCAAAAATTGGTAAGATGAAGTACGGATCTTTATCACCAAGCTGTAACCATAAAAATTCACCCGTCTTCAAAACGTTCGTTCTCAAAATAGCTTGATAAAGAGCTAATAAAATCGGCATCTGTACTAATAATGGTAAACATCCAGCAACAGGATTAATGCCTGCTTCTGCATATAATTTCTGTTGTTCTTCACGTAATTTTTGAACAGTTGCAGCATCTTTACCAGAATGCTTAGCTTGAAGTGCCTTCAATTGAGGTTGAACTTCAGCTGTTTTACGCATACTTTTTGTTTGATAAATCATTAATGGTAATAAAATAACCCTAATGATTATGGTAAAGATGATAATACCAACACCATAGTTCCCACCAAATAATTTTGAAAGGAAAATAATAGCCCTAGAGAAACTGAGGATGATACCGCCATCCCAAATTCCTGTACTATTTTCCGTTATTGGTGTTGTACTACATCCCGCTAGGACTAACATTAACCCCAACATACTTAATAGGACTAAAAATCGCTTACTCTTCTTTTTCACAAGAATACCCTCGCTCACTTTATTAGTCTAAAATTTTAGCTATTTTTAAAACATGTGTTAATTGTTTCTTGGATTCCTCTTGCGACAACCAAGCAACAGATGGTCTAGCAATAACCAAAAAATCGCAATCTTGTTTAAGATCTGGTTTCAATTCTAACAACGATTGACGAATACGGCGTTTAACCCAATTACGAGCAACAGCATTCCCAATACGTTTTCCAACTGAAATTCCAACTCTAAAATGAGCTTGTTCTGGTTTTTCCATCATATATATAACATACTTTCGGTTCGCACAAGATTGACCTTTTTTAAAAACTGTTTGGAACTCTGCTTCTTTTTTAACGCGATATGATTTTCTCATGTAATATCTCCAGTTAAATAGATACTGTATCTTTGTAATAAAAAAAACCACTGAAATCAGTGGTCTATGCAGACAATACTTTTCTACCTTTACGGCGTCTACGTGCTAAGACGTTACGGCCGCCTTTTGTACTCATGCGTTTACGGAAACCATGCACGCGTTCACGGTGACGTTTTTTAGGTTGGTATGTTCTTTTCATAATTTAGGCACCTCCTTAAATACTTAATGTTTCAACTAATCGGTATCTTGATAAAAATAAGATACCAGTGACGTCAATTTCACTTACCGGAATATAATACCATACTTCTTTCTTCTATGAAAGAAAATTATTAGAATTCAATGTAATTTAGTTATCCACACTTTTTCGCTATTTATTTTTTAGTTGTGGATGAGTTGTGAAACACATCTTGTCGTCCACAACTCGGAACACACACTTTTTCACAATAAACAGCCTGTTAATAAGTTATACACACCCTTAACTAAAAACTGTTAATAACTAATGAAAATCCTTTAATAACATACTTTATTTCAATCACTCATTTGTGGATAACATGGCAAACAAAACTGGTTTATCTTTTTATGCCCACCCCTGTGGAAAACTTATTAATGACCCTGTTATTATTTTTTACACATTTTTTTAAACCTGTGGAAAACCCTTCTTTAAAATGCTAAACTGTAGTTACGATTTATTTAAACAAGGAGGCTTTTTGTGCTTACTCTCGAAAATTTATGGTCCTCACTGACTGATTATTTCAAAACGCAACTCAACCCTGTTAGTTACGAAACTTGGATTTCATCAGCTGAACCAAAACAATTTATTAATAACGACCTTATTATTGAGCTACCCTCCCAGCTACATAAAACTTACTGGATACAACATCTAGCACCAAAAGTTGTTGCGTTTCTTTACGAATCAACTGGTGAAGAAATCAATCCCGTTTTAAAAATAAAGGGTGAATTAACCGCGGGCGGCCAATCAAATATGGCAGTATCAAATAGTTCAAACTCTAATAACGATAATGTCCCTACCTTTATGCGTGATGCCAAATTAAACGATAGATATACCTTTAGTACCTTCGTTACTGGAAAAGGTAATCAGATGGCCCACGCTGCTGCTTTGGTTGTTTCTGAAGAACCTGGCCGCTTGTACAACCCGCTCTTTTTCTATGGTGGTGTTGGTTTGGGTAAAACCCATTTAATGCACGCAATTGGTCACCAAATGCTTCTAAACAATCCTGATGCAAAAGTAAAATACGTTACAAGTGAAGCATTTACTAACGGCTTCATTAACTCACTTCGAAATAATACGCCCGAAGATTTCCGAAAAGAATATCGTAGTGTTGATCTCTTACTGGTGGATGATATTCAATTTTTTGCCGATAAAGAATCAACACAAGAAGAATTTTTCCATACATTTAACTCTTTATATGATGATAAAAAACAAATTGTCTTATCATCTGATCGTTTACCAAACGAAATACCAAAATTACAAAAACGTCTTATATCTCGCTTTAAATGGGGTCTTTCAGTTGATATAACCCCTCCTGATTTAGAAACTAGAATTGCTATTTTAAGAAATAAATCTGATGCTGAAAATCTTGAAATACCAGATGATACATTAAGTTATATTGCTGGCCAAATCGATTCGAATATTCGTGAACTTGAAGGCGCTTTGGTTAGAGTACAAGCGTACGCGACCTTATCAAACTCAGAAATAACAACGAGTTTAGCCGCCGATGCCTTAAAAAACTTAAGTTTAAAAGATAAATCAAATGAAATTTCAATTGCTATTGTTCAAGATCGGGTTGCTAAATATTTCCACGTTACTGTGGGCGATTTAAAAGGAAAAAAACGTGTTAAAGCAATTGTTATGCCACGTCAAATTGCTATGTACTTAAGTCGCGAACTTACCGACAATTCCTTACCTAAGATTGGATCTGAATTTGGTGGTAAGGATCATACAACGGTTATTCATGCTCACGAAAAAATTGCTGTAATGTTAGAAACTGATGACAAACTTCAGCGTCAAATTTCAGATCTTAAGAGTGAACTTAACCAATAATAGTTGTGGGCAATTGTGGATAAGGCGGCTTGTTTACTCACAGGTTATCCACATGTGAATTCTTTTATTTACATGGTCCCAACGTATTTCTTAACATGATTAACAGGCCCTACTACTGCTTCTATTCTTTTATTACTTAATTAATAACTAAACTTACCGGAGGATTTACTATGGAATTTACAATTAATCGATCAGCATTCATTAAACAATTAACAGATGTTCAAAGAGCTATTTCTTCAAAAACAACAATTCCTATATTAACGGGTATCAAAGTTGTCTTAACTGCTTCTGGTTTACTTTTAACAGGTAGTGATGCAGATGTTTCTATTGAAACTTTTTTATCTGTTGAAGATGAATCTAATAACTTAACAATTGAATCAACTGGTGAAATTGTGCTACCTGCACGATTCTTTAGCGAAATTGTTAAAAAATTACCGCAAGATACTTTTTCATTAACAGTGACTGATGGTTATCAAACTGAGATTACTTCTGGATCAGCCTCATTCAATATTAATGGGTTAGATGCAAATAACTATCCTCACTTACCAGAAATTGATACTGATGATAATTTAATTTTTTCGGGATCAATCTTAAAACAAATTATTAGCCAAACTGTTATTGCCGTTTCTAACCAAGAAAGTCGCCCTATTTTAACTGGTGTTCACTTTGTCATTGAAAATGGTGAGTTTTTAGCAGTCGCAACAGATAGTCATCGTTTGAGCCAACGTAAAATTACATTGGAAGGCGCAAACGATGCAAAATATGATGTTATTATTCCTGGTAAATCTTTAGTAGAATTATCACGAATGATTGACGATTCTAATCCAGATATTGAAATGCGTATTTCAGAAAACCAAGTACTCTTTATTCTTGGAAATACCTCATTTTATTCACGTTTATTAGAAGGAAATTATCCTGATACAACTCGTCTAATTCCTAAAGAATCAGCTACAGACATTGAGTTTAATGCGCCTAAATTATTATCAGCAATTGAACGTGCGTCATTACTATCACATGAAAGCCGTAATAACGTTGTTAAACTAGCGATTAATACGGCAGAACAAAAAGTTGTCATTTATAGTAACTCGCCTGATGTTGGTAATGTTGAGGAAGCATTAGAATTTAGCAATTTATCAGGAAATGATCTTGAAATTTCATTTAATCCAGACTATATGAAAGATGCTTTAAGATCATTTGGACAAACTGAAATTAAAGTTGCGTTTACACAACCATTACGACCATTTACCTTAGTCCCAACTGAAGATACAACGCAATTTATTCAATTAATTACACCAGTTCGAACATTCTAATTAATTGTTCGTGTATGAATAACTAATAAAAATAGAGTAAAAGCAGCCAATAAAACTGTTTTTACTCTATTTTTTTAGGTAAATTATATTAAAAGTGAGAAATGAATTTTATGGTTTGATTTTGACTAAAAAAATAAGGCAATAGTGAATTGTAGTCATTTAATTAAAAATATAGCCTTTTAAGTAATTTTAGAGTAAAAAGACTAATTAAAACTTAAATCGCTTAAATCGGCTTAAAATGAGATGTGAAATTGTAATTTTGCGAAAAAAAAGGTATAATAGAAAAGGAAGAAAATGGAGGTTGACGACAATTGAAATCAGATATTTATTTAGAAACACCTTACATGATGCTACAACAAGTTTTGAAATCAGAAACAATTATTAATTCTGGTGGCGAAGCAAAATGGTTTTTACGTGAAAATGAAGTCCTTGTAAATGGTGAATTAGAAGACCGACGTGGACGTAAATTATACCCTGGCGATGTTATTGAAGTTCCAGGTATTGCAATTATTACGATGCATTCAATGGACGAAAAGTAGGCTTATCAATGTATCTAGAAAATTTAACCTTGAGGGATTATCGTAACTATGAAGATTTAAATATCTCATTTTCACCAGCAATCAATATATTACTTGGTGAAAATGCTCAGGGTAAAACGAATTTATTGGAAGCAATTTATGTGTTATCAATGACTCGAAGTCATAGAACGAATAATGATAAAGAGTTGATTAAGTGGGATAAGACAGCTGCGATAATCCAAGGTCGGGTGAATAAGCAAGTAGGGTCATTGCCACTCGAGATTCAAATTAATTCTAAAGGTAAAAAAGCTAAAGTTAATCATCTTGAACAGGCCAAATTGTCACAGTACATTGGACAGTTCAATGTGATTTTGTTTGCACCAGAGGATTTAGCCCTTGTAAAGGGTGCCCCATCAGTAAGAAGAAGATTTGTTGATATGGAATTTGGCCAAATTAATGCACGTTATTTATATAATTTAGGTCAATACCGAACTATTTTGAAACAGCGTAATCAATATCTAAAACAGTTACAGCATAAAAAAGACCAAGATTTAGTTTTTTTAGATGTATTATCTGATCAATTAGCTGCTTTTGGCGCAGAAATTGTACATCAACGCTTAATATTTCTTAAACAACTTGAATTCTGGGCTAACCAATTACAAGAAGAGATTACACAGTCCGCTGAAACGTTAACATTTGAGTATGCCACTCATTTGGAAAACGCGTCAGAAAAAACGATTGAACAGTTGTATACGCAATTACAAAATGATTTAAAAAAATCAATAAAAAAAGAAATATTTCAAGGGACAACCTTAGCTGGGCCACATCGTGATGATGTGCGTTTTTTAATTAACGGCAAAAACGTTCAAACATATGGATCTCAAGGACAACAAAGAACAACAGCATTATCAGTCAAATTAGCCGAAATTGAGTTAATGAAAGAGGAAACTGGGGAATATCCAGTCCTTCTTTTGGATGATGTTCTTTCTGAATTGGATGATATGCGTCAAACACATCTTTTGAAGACGATTCAAAATAAGGTTCAAACATTTTTAACAACACCAAACTTAAGTGGTATTGCTAGATCGTTAATTAATGAACCTAAGATTTTTCATATTAATCAAGGTAACTTACTCGAAGAGGAGGAACATATAGTTGACTGATCAAGAGAAACAAGCTGAAATAGCAGAAGAATTACATGAAGAAAAAGCAAAAGAATATGATGCGAGCCAAATTCAAGTTTTAGAAGGACTTGAAGCTGTTAGAAAACGTCCCGGTATGTATATTGGAACAACGGCTTCACAAGGTCTTCATCACTTAGTTTGGGAAATTATTGATAATGGTATCGATGAAGCATTGGCTGGTTTTGCCGATGAAATTAATGTTGTTGTCGAAAAAGACAACAGTATAACAGTTCGTGATAATGGACGTGGTATCCCTGTTGATATCCAAGCAAAAACAGGCCGTCCAGCGCTTGAAACCGTTTTTACAATTTTACATGCTGGGGGTAAATTTGGCGGTGGTGGTTATAAAGTTTCTGGTGGACTTCATGGAGTTGGTGCTTCAGTTGTTAATGCATTATCAACTGAGCTAGATGTTCAGGTTATTCGTGAAGGTAAAGTCTACGGTATGGACTTTGCTCGCGGTAAAGTTAAAACAGAGATGTCAGTTGTAGGTGAAGCACCTGAAAATGAACATGCAACGATTGTTCATTTTGTACCGGATTCTGATATTTTTACGGAAACAACTGTCTATGATATTAAAGTATTAACAACGCGAATTCGTGAATTAGCATTCTTGAATAAAGGCCTTAAAATTACGATTGATGATAAACGTGATGGTGGACCCGGATTACAAGAATTCCATTATGCCGGTGGTATTAAGCATTATGTTGAATACTTAAATAAAAATAAAGATGTTATTTTCCCAGAACCTATCTATGTTGAAGGTGAACAAAAAGGGATTATTGTTGAAGTTGCCCTCCAATATACAGATGATTATCATAGTAATTTATTAACTTTCACAAATAATATTCATACTTATGAGGGTGGTACTCATGAATCTGGTTTTAAGACAGCCTTAACCCGGGTTATAAATGATTACGCTCGTAAAAATAATCTTATGAAAGAAAATGATGCTAATCTTTCTGGTGAAGATGTTCGTGAAGGATTGACGGCTGTTGTCAGTATTAAACATCCAGATCCTCAATTTGAAGGTCAAACAAAAACAAAATTAGGTAATTCAGATGCGCGTACGGTTACTGATCGTACTTTCTCTGAACATTTTACTAAGTTTTTAATGGAAAATCCTAAAGAAGCTAAAATTATTGTAGAAAAAGGCTTATTAGCTGCTAGAGCTCGAGTAGCTGCTAAACATGCTCGTGAAGTAACACGTAAAAAAAGTGGGCTTGAAATCAGTAACTTACCCGGTAAGTTAGCTGATAATACAAGTAAAGATCCTGCAATTAGTGAATTATTTATCGTCGAAGGTGATTCAGCCGGCGGTTCAGCTAAACAGGGTCGTTCACGGTTAACACAAGCTATCTTACCGATTCGTGGTAAGATTTTGAATGTTGAAAAAGCAAGTTTAGATAAAATTTTAGCCAATGAAGAAATTCGTTCATTATTTACAGCTATGGGAACAGGTTTTGGTGGCGAATTTAATGTTGAAAAAGCTAATTATCATAAATTAATTATTATGACTGATGCTGATGTCGATGGTGCCCATATTAGAACGTTATTATTAACACTGTTCTATCGTTACATGCGTCCACTTGTTGAAGCAGGATTCGTGTATATTGCGCAACCACCTTTATATCAAATTAGACAAGGTAAGATGATTCGTTATGTCGATACTGAAGAAGAATTAGAAGAAATTCAAGGGCAATTGGCACCAACACCAAAACCCGTTATTCAACGATATAAAGGTCTTGGAGAAATGGATGCTTCTCAATTGTGGGAAACAACTATGGATCCAGATGCTCGTCGTTTATTACGTGTTAACGTCGACGATGCCATTGAAGCTAATGATGTCTTTAATATGTTAATGGGTGATCGTGTAGAACCTAGACGTGAATTTATTGAAAAAAATGCCACTTACGTAGAAAACTTAGATATTTAAAAACTTAGTCGTAAAGGAGGTTGAAAATTTTGGCAGAAGAATTACCAGCTACAAGCCGGATAAAAGATGTTAATCTTTCCGGAGAAATGAAAAAATCATTCTTGGATTATGCTATGAGCGTTATTGTTGCTCGTGCACTTCCTGATGTTCGAGATGGGTTGAAACCTGTCCATCGTCGTATTTTATACGGGATGAGTGAATTAGGGATTACGCCTGATAAACCATACAAAAAATCAGCTAGAATTGTTGGGGATGTTATGGGTAAGTACCATCCTCATGGTGATTCATCGATTTATGAAGCGATGGTTCGTATGGCCCAAGACTTTAGTTACCGTTACATGTTAGTTGATGGGCATGGTAACTTTGGTTCTGTCGATGGTGATGGCGCTGCTGCTATGCGTTATACTGAAGCTAGAATGAGTAAAATAGCTGTTGAAATGATGCGTGATATCAATAAAGATACCATTGATTTCATGGATAATTACGATGGCAGTGAACATGAACCAGTTGTTTTACCTGCGCGTTTTCCTAACTTATTAGTTAATGGTGCAACAGGTATTGCCGTTGGTATGACAACGAATATTCCGCCACATAATTTGTCAGAAGTTATTTCTGGATTACATATTTTGATGGATAATCCTGATGCAACTGTGGCTGATTTGATGGAGGCTATCCCTGGTCCTGATTTTCCAACTGGGGCTACTGTTCTAGGTAAATCTGGTATTCGTAAAGCTTACGAAACAGGTAAGGGAACAATAACAATTCGTTCAAAAGTTGAAATTGAAGAACAAAAGAATGGTAAAGAACGTATTATCGTTGATGAACTTCCTTACATGGTTAATAAAGCACGTTTAATTGAACGTATTGCTGATTTAGCTCGTGATAAAAAAATTGAAGGTATCACTGATATTAATGATGAGTCTGATCGTGAAGGATTACGAATTGTGATCGATATTCGTCGTGATATGAGTGCTTCAGTTGTGTTGAATAACCTTTATAAATTAACGTTATTACAAACATCTTTCAGTTTTAATATGCTAGCAATCGTTAATGGTATTCCAAAAGTTCTAAGTTTAAAGGAAATGCTTGTTTATTACCTTGAACATCAAGAAAAAGTTATCCGTCGTCGTACGCAATTTGAATTGAAAAAGGCACGTGCTCGCGCACATATCCTTGAAGGTTTAAGAATTGCACTCGATCATATTGATGAAATTATTAGAATTATCCGTAGCTCAAATACGGGTGAACTTGCTAAAAATCAATTGATGGGTAATTATGGTTTATCAGATAAACAAGCTCAAGCTATTTTAGATATGCGATTAGTTCGTTTAACTGGTTTAGAACGTGAAAAAATTGAAGAAGAATATCAAAATTTAATGGCATCAATCGCTGATTTTGAAGATATTTTGGCTCATGACTCACGTATTCATGATATTATTTATCAAGAATTGTTAGATTTACAAGCTAAATTTGGTGATGAACGTCGTACTGAATTATTAATTGGCGAAGTATTGAATCTTGAAGATGAAGATTTGATTGAAGAAGAAGAAGTTATGATTACATTAACGCATAACGGTTATGTAAAACGTCTTGCAACTGATGAATTCAAAGCACAAAACCGTGGTGGCCGTGGCGTTCAAGGTATGGGTGTTCATGATGATGACTTTATTGAACATCTTGTGTCGACATCAACGCATGATACCCTACTATTCTTCACGAATGCTGGTAAAGTGTACCGTATGAAGGGGTATGAAATTCCTGAATATGGACGCACAGCTAAAGGAATTCCTGTCATTAATCTTTTAGGGGTTAATTCTGGTGAGAAAATCCAAGCTGTTATCAACGTAAGCAAGCAAGAAAATGATGAACGTTATCTTTTCTTTACGACGCTTAACGGAACAGTTAAGAGAACACCGGTGTCAGAATTTTCTAACATACGAAATAATGGTTTAAAAGCGATTAAATTGCATGATGAAGATGAATTAATTAACGTTGCTATCACAGATGGCACGCAGAATATGATTATTGGAACGCATCGAGGTTACGCAGTATCATTTGCTGAAAATGATGTTCGTTCAATGGGTCGTTCTGCTTCTGGTGTTCGTGGTATTCGGTTAAGAGAAGATGATTACGTTGTAGGAGCTGATTTATTAGCTGCTGATAGTCACGTATTTATCATTTCTGAAAAAGGATACGGTAAGCAAACACCCGCTTCGGCTTATGCAATTAAAGGCCGTGGTGGAAAAGGAATTAAGACAGCTAACATTTCTGAAAAGAATGGACCAATTGCTGGGTTAGCAACCGTTCAAGGTGATGAAGATATCATGTTAATTACGGATCAAGGTGTTATGATTCGCTTTAATGTGAAGAACGTGTCAAAAACGGGCCGTGCTACTTTAGGAGTTCATTTAATTCGAATTGATGAGAATGCTAAAGTTGCAACAATGGCAAAAGTTGAAGCTACTCCTGAAGAAACAACTACTATTTTAGATGCAGTTGTATCAGACGTTGAAAGTGAAACAAATGACTTAGAATAAACTAAATTAAAAAAATAAAATAAAATCCTAATTAACGGCGTACTTAATAAGTGTGTAGTTAATTAGGATTTTCTTGCTTTAAGTGAATGGCAGTGATATAATTTTAGTTCGTAAGTGTCTATGGCATTAAATAGATAACTTTCCTTGTTCTTGCCACGAGGTAAGGACCTAAAGTCCATAAGGAGGTGTAAACAGTCATGAGTAAATATGAAATTACTTATATCATCCGTACCGATCTTGATGAAGCAGCTAAAGCAGCTTTGATCGAACGTTTCGATGGTATTTTAACAAGTAATGGTGCAGAAATCGTTACTTCAAAAGACTGGTCAAAACGTCGTCTTGCATACGAAATCAGCGGTTATAATGAAGGTATCTACCATATCATTAATGCTACAGCCGATGACGATATCGCAATTAACGAATTTGATCGTCTTTCAAAGATTAATGAAGGAATCTTGCGTCATATGATCATTAACAGAGATGAAAAATAATTCATTTTAATAAAATAACGGAGAGGAGCAATACATTATGATTAATAGAACAGTACTTGTCGGACGTTTAACAAGAGACCCTGATTTACGCTACACAGCTAGTGGTGCTGCAGTTGCAACTTTTACAGTTGCAGTTAATCGACAATTCACGAACGCTTCTGGCGAACGTGAAGCCGATTTTATTAACTGTGTTATCTGGCGAAAAGCAGCCGAGAACTTCGCTAACTTTACGCATAAAGGTTCTTTAATTGGTGTCGATGGACGAATTCAAACGCGTTCATATGATAATCAACAAGGAACTCGCGTGTATGTTACTGAAGTTGTCGTAGAAAACTTTTCGTTGCTTGAATCAAAATCTCAATCAAGCCAACAACAAGGTAACGCTAATAATCAAAGCAGCGCTCCTCAATCAAGTTCATCATCAAATAACAATGCTAACCCATTTGGTGGCGCAAGTTCGAATAATAATTCAAACACAACGCAATCTAATGATTCAGCAACAGTTGATCCATTTGCAAATAATGGCCAACAAATTGATATTTCTGATGACGACCTACCATTCTAATTAGAGGAGGAAACTCACATGGCACAACAACAACAACGTAGAGGTGGTGGCGGTGGCGCACGTCGTCGACGTAAAGTTGACTTCATCGCAGCTAACCACATCGATTATATCGATTATAAAGATACAGACTTGTTAAAACGTTTCATTTCAGAACGTGGTAAGATTTTACCTCGTCGTGTTACGGGAACAAGCGCTAAAAACCAACGCAGTTTAACAATTGCAATTAAACGCTCACGTATTATGGGCTTATTACCATTCGTTTCAGAAGAATAGTAATATCTAGGGAAGACTATGCAAATAGTCTTCCCTTTTTTTGTACTATCAGCAAGATTTGTGCAGGTAAATGGGGAATGTGATAAAATAGATAACATCTAGGATTTACAGATGAGGAGATACTATGAAAAAGTTCCTTTCAAACGAGAAACTTCCCAGTTTTTTGAAGAATGAACGCTTAAGATGGATTGCGATTTTTATCGTAATTATGTCTTTATTTAGTGTTGTTCTGTCTTTTACAGTTAATTTATTTTTAGGACTTATATTGTTAATTATTGCGTTGGGTGCTACCAGCGCAAGTATGTATATTATGTCCCAAATTACGGCAAATACTAATGAATATATATCGGAATTATCATATCGTATTAAACGTAGTGAACAAGAAGCGCTTATCAAAATGCCAATTGGTATTTTGATTTTTAACGAACAAAATGAGATTGAGTGGGTTAATCCATACTTACAACCTTATTTTGAAAAAAATGATATTTTAGGTAAGAAAATAGAGAGCGTCGATGAATCGTTATCGACGATTATTACAGATAACGCTGAGACTAAAGGCTTGGTGAAAGTAACATGGCATGAAAAAGATTTTGAAATGATCATACAAAATGATATTCATGTTGCTTACCTGATGGATATTACGCGTTATTCATCAATTGAAAAAGAATTTGAAGCAGAGCGCGTTGTTATCGGTCAAGTGTTCTTAGATAATTATGATGAAGTAACGCAATCTATGTCAGATAAGAATGTTTCTAATTTAAGTAACTTTGTCACAAATGAGTTATCTAATTGGGCGCGTCGTTATGGGATGTATTTAAAAAGAACGGATTCAGATCGATTTTTTATTTTAGTTCATGCCCATTCTTTACAACAAATTGAAGAAGAAAAATTTAAAATTTTAGATCGAATTCGCGATCGGACATCCAAACAAAACTTTCCGCTCACATTGAGCATGGGAATTGCCTATGGCGATGGCGATTTGAATTCACTTGCAAAATTAGCTCAAAGCAATTTAGATCTTGCTTTAGGTCGAGGTGGGGATCAAGTTGTCGTTAAATCACCTGAAGAGCAAGCAAGATTTTATGGTGGTAAAACTAATCCGATGGAAAAACGGACTCGGGTTCGTGCTAGAATGATTTCTCAAGCGTTACAAGAAATAATGAAACCAATGGACCAAGTCTTCGTTATGGGACATCAGAGCCCAGATATGGACTCTGTAGGAGCTTGTTTGGGCATTAGACGAATCGCTTTGATGAATAATATGAAATGTTGGATTGTTTTAGATCAAACCGCTATTCATTCAGATGTACAACGATTGATGGAAGAGTTAGATCAATATCCTGATATCAAATATAATATTATTACACCTGAAGAAGCAGTAGAAAAAGCAACAGAACAGAGTTTACTGGTGATGGTTGATCATTCTAAACCCTCTATTTCTGGTAGTCCTGAATTGTATGAAAAACTTAAAAATCGTCTGATGGTTATTGATCATCATCGTCGTGGAGAAGAATTCCCTGAAAATCCAATGTTAGTTTATATTGAACCTTATGCATCATCAACCTGTGAACTGATTACTGAAATGTTTGAATATCAATCAAAAGATAGTGAACCAATTAATAAAATTGAAGCAACTGCGATGTTAACGGGAATTATTATTGATACGAAGTCGTTTTCATTAAGGACGGGTACACGAACATTTGATGCAGCCAGTTATTTAAGGTCCGTTGGGGCTGATTCAACAATGGTTCAAAACTTTATGAAAGAAAATGTTGATAGTTACTTGAAGCGTAATCATTTAATTGATAAAGTAGAGTTCATTAATACTGATTTAGCATTATGTGTGGGTGAAGATGATACGATTTATGACCCAGTTACAGCAGCACAGGCAGCAGATTCATTATTATCTATTTCAAGTGTATCAGCGTCATTTGTTGTCACAAAACGATCAGAAAATCGTGTTAGTATCTCTGCTAGAAGTACAGGGACGACTAATGTTCAAGTTGTTATGGAACAAATGGGCGGCGGCGGTCACTTATCAAATGCTGCGACTCAGTTAACTGGTGTGAGTGTAAGTGAAGCTGCAGAACAATTAGTTAATATTTTAACGACAAAAAAAGATGAAATTAAGGAGTAGTTGATTATGAAAGTTATATTTTTAGAAGATGTTCGCGGAAAAGGTAAACGTGGAGAAATTAAAGAAGTACCAAGCGGCTATGCTCAAAATTTTTTAATTAAAAATGGTAAAGCAAAATTAGCTACAAATTCAGCAATGAGTTCTTTAAAGGGACAACAAAAAGCTGAAGAAAAAAAAGCTGAAGAAATTTTAAAAGAAGCTAAAGATGAAAAAATCGTTTTAGAAGATGATAAGACAGTTGTTGAATTAACAGCTAAAGCGGGCGAAGATGGCCGTTTATTTGGCTCAATTCCTAGCAAGCAAATTGTACAAGCTATGGAAAAACAATACGGAATTAAAATCGACAAACGTAAAGTTGAACTACCAGAACCAATTCGTGCCTTAGGATTCACGAATGTACCTGTTAAGTTACATGTTGATGTAACAGCAATGATTCGTGTTCATGTTTCGGCTAATAACTAAAGTAGTATTTATTTGAAAAGCTGGCAAAATTTGATTTTGTCCAGCTTTTTTCTTGATTTTAGAAGTAAGGAGAACACGATAAAATGAATAATGAACTATTAACAGACCAAACGCCACCACAGAATATTGAAGCGGAACAAGCCGTTTTGGGCGCTGTCTTTTTAAAGAGTGATGCTCTTGTTGAGGCAATGGAATACTTGGAGCCCGAAGACTTCTATCAACGTCGCCATCAATTGATATTTGCGGCTATGGTGGATCTGAATGATAAAGATGAAGCTATTGATATTGTTACGATTCAAGATAATTTAACTTCTAAAAATCAAATGGATGATATTGGCGGTGTTAGCTATATTGTTGAATTAGCTGGCTCTGTACCAACGGCTGCGAACGTTCAGTATTATGCTAAAATTGTTGAAGAAAAATCAATGATTCGACGCTTAATTGCGACAGCGACATCTATTGCAACTAAGGGTTTATCACAAGATGATGATGTTGCAACGCTTTTAGATAATGCTGAACGTGAAATTATGAGCGTATCTGAAAAAAGAAATAGTAGTGGTTTTCAAGCTATCGCTGATGTATTAAAAAGTACATTTACAAATATTGAAAAGTTAGCTAAAGAAGGCGATACAATTACTGGATTGTCGACAGGTTATCCAGAGTTGGATAAAATGACTGCCGGGTTACATCCAGATGAGTTAATCATTTTAGCTGCTCGTCCGGCTGTTGGTAAAACAGCTTTTGCGTTGAATATTGCTCAAAACGTAGCAACTAAAACTGATGAAACTGTCGCTATTTTTAGTTTAGAAATGTCAGCAGAATCATTAGTTAGTCGTATGTTATGTGCTGAAGGTAGTATTAATGCGAATCACTTACGAACGGGACAATTAGACGAATCAGAATGGTCAAATTTGATTGTGGCAATGAATTCATTATCAAAGGCTAATATCTTTATTGATGACACTGCTGGGTCAAAGATGGCTGAAATTCGGGCAAAATGCCGTCGATTAGCGAAGGAAAAAGGTGGACTAGGGTTAATCGTTGTTGATTATTTACAGTTGATTGAAGGTTCAGGACGCGAAAGTCGACAACAAGAAGTCTCAGAAATTTCTCGTCAAATGAAGAAATTAGCGAAAGAATTAAGTGTTCCAGTTATTGCATTGTCTCAATTATCCCGTGGTGTTGAACAACGCCAAGATAAACGACCAGTGTTATCAGATATTCGTGAATCTGGTTCTATTGAACAAGATGCAGATATTGTTGCATTTTTGTATCGAGATGATTATTATGAACGCGATACTGATGAAGATGAAGACGGGAATCTACCTGATCCAAGGGATGAAGATGACCAAAATGTTGGTGAAGTTGAAGTTATTATTGAAAAAAACCGTGGTGGCGAACGAGGTACAGTTAAATTATTATTTGTTAAATCATATAATAAATTCTCGTCACTTGCCTATAGACCAGAAGGCTAGAAAATATTCCTTAGTGGGATATTTTTTTTGAATAAAAAGAGAAACGTTCGTTATATAGTTGATAAATGTTTATATAAAATACAAACGTTCGTATTTTAGTTGTATTTGAACTGCTTTATTGCTATAATATTCTAGGATTGTATTTATGAATTTAAAATATAAATTATGAGGTGGATGAAAATATGTCATCAGTAGTTGTAGTAGGTAGCCAATGGGGCGATGAAGGAAAAGGTAAAATTACAGATTTCTTAAGTCAAAATGCCGATGTTATTGCACGGTATCAAGGTGGCGATAACGCCGGACACACAATTGTATTTGAAGGCAACACTTACAAATTACATTTGATTCCATCAGGTATTTTCTTTCAAGATAAATTAAGTATCATTGGTAATGGGGTTGTTGTGAATCCTAAAGCTTTATGTGAAGAACTTGATTATCTACAAAAACTCGGCGTTAAAGGAGATAATTTACGTATTTCTGACCGCGCTCATGTTATTTTGCCATACCATATTCTACTTGATGGCTTACAAGAAGCTGCTAAAAAAGAAGATAAGATTGGGACGACTAATAAAGGTATTGGACCAGCTTATATGGATAAAGCTGCTAGAATTGGTATTAGAATTGCTGATTTAATGGAAAAAGAAACTTTCTCAGCAAAATTAAAAAATAATTTAGAACAAAAAAATCGTGAATTTACAAAATTATATGATCATGAACCACTTGAATTTGATGATATTTTTGAAGAATATTTTGCCTATGGCCAACGTTTGAAACGATACGTAATGGACACGTCAGTTATTATTAATGATGCACTAGATTCTGGTAAGAAAGTCTTATTTGAAGGTGCACAAGGTGTTATGTTAGATATTGATCATGGAACGTACCCATTTGTAACTTCTTCAAATCCAATTGCAGGTGGCGCAACAGTCGGTGTTGGTGTTGGACCTGCTCAAATAAATACAGTTGTTGGTGTCTGCAAAGCCTATACATCACGTGTAGGGGATGGTCCTTTTCCAACTGAACTATTAGATGAAATCGGTGATACTATCCGTGAAGTTGGACATGAATATGGTGTAACAACAAAACGTCCACGTCGTATTGGCTGGTTTGATAGTGTTGTTATGAATCATTCCAAACGTGTTTCAGGATTGACTAACTTATGTTTAAACAGTATTGATGTTTTAACTGGATTAAAAGAAGTTAAAATTTGTACAGCATACGAATTAAATGGTGAAATTATTCATCGTTATCCAGCTAGTTTTAAAGAATTATCTCAATGTAAACCAGTATATGAAACATTACCTGGTTGGACTGAAGATATTACTCAAATGAAAACTCTTGCAGAATTACCTGAAAATGCTAGAAATTATATTAGACGTATTGAAGAAATCGTTGATGTTAAAATTTCAACATTCTCAGTTGGACCCGATCGTGATCAAACAAATGTTTTAGATGATGTTTGGGCATAAATAAGTAATAGGTTGATAGTAATGTGAGAAAAGTCAAAGTTAATACTTTGATTTTTTTTTATTTAATCAATAACTAAGTAGATAAATAACCTTAATTAATTAGAGCTTAAAAATTTATATAACTTATATATTTGATAAGTCGAATATGTTGCATACGCTTTCTTTGGATGTTACTATCGGTATGTAGACAAATATATTATGAGGAGGAAACATGATGACAAATGAAGATAGATTAGATGCAAAGAAAGATCAAATTAAGGGTAAAGTAACAGAAACTAAAGGTAAATTGACAGGAGACAAGCAAGAAGAAGTTAAAGGTAAAGCGGAAGGTTTCCTTGGTAAAGCGAAAGATAAATTAGAAGATGTCAAAGATGATGTTGCAGAAAAAATAGATGAAGTTATGGACAAACGTAAAAAGAAATAGTAATTTCATTGGGTTCTCGCACTGCTTACAATAAGCAGTGCGAGTTTTTTTTATTTCTTTTTATTAGCCGAAGTTAGATAAATAATAGGCTTATCTTGTGAGTATAGTACCTATCAGTTCATCTTATTCACTCAGATATTCATAGATCTTATTTTGTTTAACTTTATGTGATTAATTAAGCAACGAGGAAAACAAAGATAGTTATTTATCTTTATTTTTTGGTGTATATAAGTTTAAGTACCTGGGAAAGAGATTCATTAAGTTTCATAGATTGAGCGTAATAAAATCGTTTCATTTGCAAGCGATTTCAAATAATGGTATATTACATATAACGAATAGTTAATATAATAAATAACTATTTAATATAAACAAAGGAGGAACATATTATGATTTGGTCATTAATTGTAGGTGCTATTATTGGTGCTGTTGCAGGGGCGATTACTAATCGCGGTGAGTCGATGGGATGGATAAGTAACATCATCGCTGGACTAGTTGGGTCAGCTCTTGGTCAAAGTGTCCTTGGTCATTGGGGACCTAGCTTGGCAGGAATGGCAATTATCCCTTCTATCATTGGTGCGATAATTTTAGTTTTAATTGTTTCAGCTATATTTGGTATAAAAGCAAGGAAGTAAATCAAGTCAAGAGAGAGGTATGTTTATGAAGAAGAGTAAAAAAATTATTCTGAGTATAGTCAGCCTCGGATACTTGATTGGGCTTAGCTTGCTGATTTGGCCAGAAATAATTGAGAAAATAACTAAAATGCTTGAACATTTTAACGTTAGTACAAATTTTCAGAGTAACGATTTTATCTTCTATTATGGGATTGTGTTATTGCTATTAACAGTCTTCATATTTTTGTTAATACTTTTGTGGCCTGCGCAACTACCAGATATTCCTTTGAAGCAAACTAAAGAAGGAAGACTTGCTTTAAGTAACCAGGGTATTAGCCAATTTATCAAGACAAAGTTGTCTAGTGAAGACTTATCTAATATTAAAGTTACGTTGAAGAATACACGACGTCAGCGAAAGATCCATATTGTTGCAGATTCAGTTTACCAACAGTCTACAGTTGGACAATTACCTCGTATTACGAGTGAATTAACTGAGAATCTCAATGATCTATTAGCTGGATCTAGTCATATTCCTATCAAAGTAGATATTAAGGTAAGTAAAAAATCAAATTCAAAACGTAAAGTTACACGGGTAGTTTAAGAGGGAGTGTGCATAAATGAAAGATAAAATGTCAATTAATATTGGAGTTGGTAGTGCTCTAGGATTTATCATATCCTCGTTACTTGTAACTGTAGGATTTTGGAAGACGATTATCATTATGATTGTGACACTGTTAGCAGGATGGATTGGTTATCTATTTAAAGAATATGATATTGATCTGTCATTTATTTCAAAAATTTTCACGCGGAAAAATTGATTATTTTAAAAATCGAAAGGAGTCTTAATTATGACTACAGAAAAAACAAATACGCAGGGAACAAAGACTGAACCAAAGGGGACATTGACATTTGATGACAAGGTTATTCAAAAAATAGTCGGTTATGCAATTGAAAATGTATCTGGTCTCTTGGGTGTGGATGGTGGATTTGTCGCAAATATTAAAAATAAACTTGTAAATAGTGATAATCCAACAGATGGCATCGGCGTTGAGGTTGGCAAGGAACAAGTTGCGGTTGATTTAAATATTATTATGGCATATGGGCACAATGCACATGATATTTATAAACAGTTAACGGAAGTTATTAATAAACAAGTAAAGGAAACAACAGATTTAGCTTTAATTGAGTTGAATGTTGAAGTAGTAGACATTCAAACACCAAAAGAATTTGATGATTCACAAACAAGTTTACAAGATCGTGTATCTGATGCAGGTAGTACTATTAAAGAAAAAACAACAGATGGGGTAGATGCCGTTAAAAAAACGACCTCTCAGGTAGTAAATAAAGATGATGACCGGGTTAAATAGCGTTGAACAAATAATAAGATTTAAATCTAGTTAAGAGAAATCCGATAGGGTTTCTCTTTTTTTGTTTCACGTGAAACATCAATAAGTAAATGAGAACACAAAAAAAGCACCTAGCCGCAGCTAGATGCTTCAACATATCTTGCGATATGTTGGGTTTGGCACCCATGGGTGGTTAGGGGCTCGAACCCTAGACCCACGGATTAAGAGTCCGTTGCTCTACCAACTGAGCTAACCACCCAAACCATTAATAATAATTCATCAACGTTAAATATATTATCATATATACTAATAAAAGACAATAACTTTTCGAAAAAGGATTTGGGTAAATTTAATCACTGTGTTTGGCAATGATGATTGAATAGGCTATAATAATGGAGGGTTAAGAAGTTGTATCTAGATTTAATTTTACAGCTTCCTATAAGGAGGATCCACATATGAAAAAAATATTAGTTGTCGACGATGAAAAACCAATTTCTGATATCGTTAAATTTAATTTAACTAAAGAAGGATACGACGTTTATACAGCTTACGATGGTGAAGAAGCCTTAGAAAAAGTTAAAGAAGTTGAACCGGATTTAATTTTATTAGATTTAATGTTACCAAAAGTGGATGGTTTAGAAGTTGCTCGTCAAGTTAGAAAAACTTACGATATGCCAATCATTATGGTTACAGCTAAAGATGGAGAAATCGATAAGGTCTTAGGTCTAGAATTAGGTGCAGATGATTATGTAACAAAACCTTTCTCTAACCGTGAACTAGTGGCCAGAGTTAAAGCTAATTTAAGAAGACAAAAAACAATTGAGAGTGTTCAAACAGAAGAACAACCACAAAATAGTGAAATACAAGTTGGACAATTAACCATTCATCCTGAAGCATATATGGTTTCAAAATATGATGAAAAAATTGAATTAACACATCGTGAATTTGAATTATTACATTATTTAGCACAACATCTAGGACAAGTTATGACTAGAGAACATTTACTACAGACGGTATGGGGTTATGATTACTTCGGTGATGTCAGAACGGTTGATGTTACAATGCGTCGTTTAAGAGAAAAAGTTGAAGATAATCCAAGCCATCCAGAGTGGTTGGTAACACGTCGTGGTGTTGGATACTATATGAAAAATCCAGATTTAGAATAGAGTAGGGGAATAACGATGAAAATGAATCAAAAAATTCGTTTTTTTAAATCTATTCAATTTAAAATAGCCCTCATTTTTGCGTTATTAATTTTAATAACGTTGGAAATTGTCGGGGCTTATTTTGTTAGGCAATTAGAACAGCAAAACTTAGATACCTTTAAGCAACAAGTCCAGTTACCTATATATGTTACTAATTCGATTACGAAGGATTTAGCAAAAACAGATACAGCTGCTGGTGATAGAGATATCAAAAAAATATTGGAAGATGTTAGTAATTCAAGTATCACAGAAATTCGAGTGATTGATAGTAAGGGCACAATTCGCGGGAGTAGTGATTTTAATAATCAAACTGTTGTGGGACAAAAAACGACAGATGCAACAATTAAGCAAGTGTTATATACACCTAAAACATTTGAAAAGAAGATTTATGATGAATCTAGCGATAAGCGCTACTATGTTTCAATTGTGCCACTAGTTAGTACAGCAGGAAATGTAACAACGACAGTTGGGGTTACATACGTTAAGGCCAATCTGGAAAGCTTATACTCAAATATTAACGATATCACGGTTATTTTCGTGACCGCGTCATTTTTTGCAGCTGTTTTAGTCCTTTTGATAACGATAGTTATTTCCCGGGCAATAACTCGTCCGATTGATGAGATGAAAAAGCAAACGATTCGAATTTCTCGCGGAGATTACTCCGGAAAAGTTCGTGTCTATTCTAATGATGAACTAGGACAATTAGCAGATGCGGTTAATAACTTATCTGTTCGTGTTGAAGAGGCACAAGAATCATCTGAAGCTGAACGTCGTCGTTTAGATAGTGTTCTATCGCACATGACAGATGGTGTAATTGCGACGGATCGTCGCGGAAATATTATCATTATGAATGAAGCGGCCTCTACCTTATTAGATCAAAATGAAAATGACTCAATAGGAGTATCAATTTTGGATATTCTTGATTTACGTAGTCAGTATACTTTACGTGATTTGTTAGAAAATCAAGATGAAATTATGATTGATTTATCTGATGTAGAACATGAACAAATTTTGAATGCTTATTTTTCATTAATACAAAGAGAATCTGGCTTTATTAGTGGTCTTGTCTGTGTACTTCATGATGTCACAGAACAACAAAAGATAGAACGTGAACGTGAAAGCTTTGTTTCTAATGTTTCTCATGAATTAAGAACGCCTTTGACGAGTATGAAGAGTTATATTGAGGCATTAAACGATGGTGCATGGAAAGATCCAGAAGTTGCACCAGGTTTCTTGAAAGTTACACAGAATGAAACAGAACGTATGATGCGTATGATTAATGACTTACTAAATTTGTCACGAATGGATTCAGGAACATCTAAGTTAGAACTTGAATTAGTTAACTTGAATGAACTGTATAGTTATGTTCTGGATAGATTCGATATGATGATTAATGCTGACGATGGGTCAGGCAAAAAGTATTCGATTAAACGTGATTTTACTAAACGTGATTTATGGGTTGAATTAGATACTGATAAAATTGTGCAAGTCATTGATAATATTATGAATAATGCCATTAAATATTCACCTGATGGTGGAGAAATAACTTGTCGTTTATTGGAGACACATAAGCACGTTATTTTGAGTATCTCTGATGAGGGCCTTGGTGTACCTAAAAAAGATTTAGCGCATATTTTTGATCGCTTTTTCCGTGTGGATAAAGCTAGATCGAGAGCTCAAGGTGGAACTGGATTAGGCCTAGCTATCTCAAAAGAGGTTGTCGAAATGCATAAAGGTAAAATTTGGTTAGATAGCTCGGAAGGCAAGGGTTCAACATTCTATATTTCATTGCCTTATGAATCATATGAGGAGGACCTGTGGGATGAAATTGAATAGATTTATTTTACCAACACTATTATTTTTATTAATTATGACAAGTATCGGTTTATCATGGGTCATTTGGACAAATCCGACATGGAATGGTAAAAGTGAATCGACGAAAGCTACAAATTCAACGCAGACAGAGTTAACAAAGAGTACTAAATTGAGCGAAGTATATGCACCAACGTCTGTTATTTATAATGATAATCAGCAACAAAATGTTTTATATAGTGAAAAAATTAATATCATTTCAAATATTCAAAAAAAGATACGTACTTGGAAAGAAACGTCTATATCAGAAGTTCCGATTAAAAATAAAAATGATTATTTAACGTTTTTAAATGCAAAAAATCAATTGGTTCTTAGTTACTCAGATGAAATTACGGTTGGGTTATTTAATCAAGTATTTAATCAGCAAAATCAAAATTATAAAACACGACTTATTAACCGTGTTCTTATTCCGCGTGATAATAAGAAAAGTATTTATCTGTTGAGTGACAAGGATAAAAAAATTTATGAGATTTCGTTAAATGATGCCTATAATAAAGGTAAAACAATTGATGATGTTGTACAAAATGAAACGTTATCGAAATTATCAGTTACATTTAAACTGCATAATAATGATATTTTTATGTATTATAATCAAGATTTTAATATAGCTCGTTTTAGGTATTTAGTGGATAAGCAAACGGCTAGTAAGTATGTTGCTAATCTATTAGGACAAAAAGATGGTTCATCGGTCAACGTTAAAGAAAGTAAAAAGACAATAACTTACTATGATGGTTCTGATCGACAATTAACGGTTCAAAATACGACAAATTTGGTTTCATATGAAGATGATGAAAATTCAGATGCGAAACAAAAAACGAGTCGTGGTAATGCTTTAACTGAAAGTTATACGAGTATTAAAAATACAGGTATCGGATTAGATAATATTCACTTCTACCAATTTAATGGTAAGTCTATGACAACAACATTCAGAAGTTATATTGAAGGATTTCCGATTTTTAATCAAACCAAACACGGTGTGATTGAAGTTGAGCGACTAGATAATGGTGGAAATAAAATTGATTTTTCATTATTGACGTTACAAATTGCTGTTCCATCTGGAAAAGCAGATGTTACGTTACCAAGTACAGAAGAAGTGTTAAGTAGCTTGGTTACGGCAGGGTATAAAGATGCGGATATTTCAGATATTCAATTAGGTTATCGTTGGGTATCAAGTTCTGATTCAGATTTGGTAGTCAACCTAGAACCCACTTGGTATATCCGATATCAAGATAAATGGAAAAGTTATACTGAATTACTACAAACAGATTAGGGAGGTGAATTAATTGGATTTTAGACGAATTCAAATTATTTTTATTATTGTTTTTCTTGGTTTAAATATCTTTTTATTCACCTCATTACGACAAAATCAACAAATTGAAATTTCGAGTCGATCATCACCTGGGACAACAAAAACCGGTACAACGCTTAAAGAGATGCGAGAAGATGACATTAAATACGGCAGTATCTCAAATAAAAAAGAGACTGGTGTATATATGTCTAATAAAGCATCTGATGTATTAAAGAATGATGCTAAACAGCTGCAATCCCAAGTTACAACATATAAAGACAATAAATTATCTAGTATTTTTGGGACACCAATTAATATCACAGATAGTGAAAGTCCAAATAAAACAATTGATAAGACAATTATGAGTGATAATACTTTAATTCTACATGGAGATAATTATCGCTATAACAGTAGTCTTTCAACAGAGACAAGTGTCGTGTATTCGCAGGTTGTTTACGATAAAATGGTTTACTCAAATGTTGGACTAATTAAATTTACAATTCAAAATAATAAAATTAGTGGCTATTCACAAACGTATATGGCAAATACAGAAAAATTACGTGAAAATGAGTCAATTATTAGTCAACAACAAGCAATACTGATATTGTATCAATATAATCAATTTGCAAGTAAAAGTAAGGTTAAATGGTCTAAGTTAGGATATGCTGAGTTGCTCAGTTTGGATAAAAAATATAGCGTCTATATTCCAGTTTGGATAGTAGCTGTTAAGAATCCAAGTAATGGTGTGACACAATACAAGCAAGTTAATTCATTTTCAGGAGCGATTATGAAGGATAGCACTGATATTTTAAATTAAATGAAGATTAAAAGGATAGAGGCGCAGGCAAGTAATGGATGAAGGAACAGACGATATGAAGATTAGTGTTCTTGCAAGCGGTAGTGCGGGAAATGTCACGTATATTGAAACGCCTAAGCACAAGGTCCTTGTAGATGCTGGTTTAAGTGGTAAAAAAATTGCGAGCCTAATGACAGATATTGGTCGAGATATTAACGATGTCGACACGTTATTTGTAACACATGAACATACGGATCATGCAAAGGCTGCTGGTATTTTAGCCCGTAAGTATGACATGAACGTTTATGCAAATGAATTAACATGGGAAGCCATGGCTCATACGATTGGTAAAATTCCCGTTGAGAAGAAGCAAATTTTTGAGATGGGGAAAGTAATTACATTCGACGACTTAGATGTTGAGAGTTTTGGTGTCTCTCATGATGCAGCGGCACCGCAATTCTACCAATTTCATCATAACAATAAGTCATTTGTTATTTTAACGGATACAGGTTATGTCTCAGAGAACGTTCAAGGGACAATTTCCGATGCAGATGCTTACTTGTTTGAGTGTAACCATGATATTGAAATGTTACGGATGGGCGGCTATCCATGGTCATTAAAACAGCGCATTTTAGGTGATAAAGGTCATTTATCAAATGAGGATGGTGCTGATGCACTTATGAATGTTATGGGTAATCGGACAAAACGAATTTTTTTAGGCCATCTTAGTAAGGATAATAATATGAAAGAATTAGCCCATCTAACGGTTGAATCAACGATGAAAGAACATGATTTAGCAGTTGGTGGTGATTTTAACATTTTCGATACAGATCCGGAAAATGCTACAAAGCTGGTTGTTTTATAAGAACAATTTTTTCAAAATTTATTCATAAATAGTTCACAATTAACCGTTATTCTTAAAAGAGTAAAAGATTACGTTTAAGGGGGCAGCGACAAATGTGTCGCGTATATAAAAATGTCAAATGAAAATAGAACAGGCTTAGGTAAAACAGTTGTTACAGCGCTTATTGCAGGATTAGTTGGTGGCGGAATTGCATTTGGTGGATATACATTTTACCAAAATAATGATAGTGATAATGGCGCAGTTACAACATCCTCAAATAAATCAGGTACAACTAAAGTAACAAATGTAAGTGTTAAATCAAGTAATGAATCATCAAAAGCATTTGCTAAAGTTAAAAATGCGGTTGTTTCAGTTATTTCATATACAAAGTCAAGTGGTTCAAGTAACAGCTTAACGGATATGTTTGGTGCAGCAGGCGATTCCTCTGCGACAACAGAAACAGCATCAAGTGAAGGTTCTGGTGTCATTTATAAAAAATCAGATGGTAGTGCTTATGTCGTAACTAATAATCATGTTATCTCTGGTGCAAGTAAAGTTGAAGTTTTATTGAGTAATGGTAAAAAATTAAGTGCCAAAATTGTTGGTAAAGATTCAATTACTGATTTAGCTGTTTTAAAAATATCAGCTAAAGATGTGACTCAAATCGCCACATTTGGTGATTCTGATAGTATCACTGTTGGTGAAACAGCATTGGCTATCGGTTCTCCACTTGGATCTGATTATGCGACATCATTAACGCAAGGAATCATATCAGCTAAGAAACGTACGATTGATGTTACCAATGATTCGGGTGTTAAAACGGGCCAAGCAACAGTTATTCAAACTGACGCTGCCATTAATCCTGGAAACTCAGGTGGGGCTTTAATTAATACTTCTGGCCAAGTTATCGGTATTAATTCGATGAAACTAGCAAGTACAGCAACAGGCTCTACTAGTTCTAGTTCATCATCAACTTCTGTCGAAGGAATGGGATTTGCTATTCCAAGTAATGAGGTTGTATCAATCATTAATCAATTAGTTGATAATGGAAAAGTTAAACGTCCTGCAATTG
Source organism: Dellaglioa sp. CoH-56-MRSF-12 (assembly GCF_056782075.1). The sequence continues at coordinate 51,365 of NZ_JBXAYD010000001.1, read as the reverse complement.
GTATTTCATTAATCGATTTAGATTACGTCTCAGCAAGTGATCAAAAGAGTGTCTTAAAATTACCAAAAAGTGTTTCTTCAGGGATTGTTGCTGTTAAAATAAATAGTGATTCACCTGCTAAAAATGCTGGTATAGGTAAATATGATGTTATCGTTAAGCTAGGTGATAAGAAAGTTACTGATATCTCAAGCTTACGAGAAGTTTTATATGAACATAAAATTGGTGATACAGTGGCTGTTGAATTCTATCATGATGGTAAGTTGAAACAGGCTAATATCAAATTAACCTTAGAAGCAACAGATGCAAATACAGGAACAAGCTCAACAAGTAAATCAGCATCATCAGCTCAATAAACAAATATGAAATAATCGTAAATAACTTAATTTACGATTATTTTTTTATTTTAAATAGATATTGTGTATAACTAAGTGGATAGATATTAAGGTGGGTGTGAGTAACAGAGGGAAAGGGCAGTATGAAGGGACTTTCTAAACAAAATAGTTATGCACAATTAATTGAATGGCCTGTGACTAACTTTTATTTATTTGATATTTTAAAATAAAAAAAGACTGTTATACCAATGTGTAAAGCGTATAATTAAGGAATGATAAATAACGCAAAATCTGTGCATAACTAATATGGTGTTGACAAATGGGCAACAAATAAATGTAGTGACGAACACATATTCCCCGCAATATGTTGTGGTCCAAATTGTGGATATGTGCGTAACTTTGTGTATAACTTGTGAAAAAGGTGGAAATTATGAACATTAAGATTATTGGTGTAGGTAAATTAAAAGAAAAATATCTCAAACAAGGAATTGAAGAGTATGCAAAACGGTTAAGTAAGTTTTGTAAATTTGAAATTATTGAAGTAAATGATGAAAAGGCACCGGAAAAATTAAGTTCAGCAGAAATGATTGATGTTAAAGGTAAAGAGGGCGAACGTATCCTTAGTAAGATTAAAGAAAAAGAGTATGTTTATGCTTTAGCCATTTTAGGTAAGGAACGTACGTCGGAAGATTTTGCTAAAGAGATTGCTGATCTTGGAACTTATGGGCATTCAGACATAACCTTCGTTATTGGGGGGTCATTAGGACTAAGCGAGGACGTTTTAAGACGCGCCGACACACAAATCTCGTTTGGTAAATTTACCTTACCGCATCAATTAATGCGGATGATTTTGACTGAACAAGTTTACCGTGGATTTATGATTAATGCAGGGAGCCCCTATCATAAATAAGGACCTTTCAATACTTTAAGTAACGTAATTTTAGGATATCAGTAGATTTTCATATTTTCCCTTGACCTAGAGCTTGCTTAAAGGTGGATGATAAAAATAAGTAATTTTAAATTTAGTCGTATAAGAGGGAGAATTTATGAATAAAAAGAATTTAATCATCGTGACTATTGCATTGCTGTTATCTAACGCAATGGCAGGTCTTGATGGAACGATTATTAATACTGCATTACCATCAATCGTCAGTGATTTGCATGGTATCCAATATATGGGATGGATTGTTGCAGTTTTCTTGTTGGGGATGGCAGTTGCCACACCTCTTTGGAGTAAATTAGGCGAACGAATTGGTAACCGTGGTGCATATCAGTTAGCAACTTTTTTATTTGCAATCGGTGCGGTTTTTCAAGCAACATCAAGTAATATTGTCTTTTTCTTAGTTGCTAGAGTAGTTATGGGTATTGGTGCAGGTGGGATGAATACAATTCCGTTTATTATTTATGCTGATATTTATAAAAATATTAAGAAACGCTCACAAGTTATTGGTTATGCAACAGCTAGTTACAGTATTGCATCAATTATTGGACCTTTAGTTGGTGGCTGGATCGTTGATACGTTTAGTTGGCATTGGGTCTTCTATATCAATGTACCAATAGCATTAATATCAATTATTTCAATCCAATTTTTCTTCAAAGAAGAAGTTAAAAAACGTCAAAAGGGGAATATCGATTACTTGGGTGCTGGAATGATGATTGTCAGCTTAGTGACCTTATTAACAGGTATTCAAATGATTGGTGTTGGGTCAATTAATTTAGTCGTTGGGTTAATTATTGCTGGAATTATCTTACTCGGTATTTTGTATAGAGTTGAGGATAGGGCCGTTGATCCGATTATTCCCAATCGATTATTTAAAAATAAGAAACTGATTGTTGATTTTATCATATTTGCCTTTTTATGGGGAGCATTTATCTCATTTAACATCTATATTCCAATGTGGGCACAAGGAATACTTGGAATGAGTGCATTGATTGGTGGGGCAACACAAATTCCTGGTGCAATGACTAATTTATTTGGTTCGTTGTCCGGTCCATCAATGATTCCTCGATTGGGGAAATACCGGATTATTACAATCGGAACCATTAGCTTTATTATTTCGTTTGCTGGGATGTTAGTTGTAGGTGTGACAGTCCCATTCTGGTATTTATTACTAATGGGTGCTTTTGAAGGGTTCGGTTTAGGAATGTGTTTTAATGTCCTACAACTGAGTGTTCAAGAGGATGCGGAGGGTCGAGATGTCCCAATCGCAACTTCATTTGCCTACTTATTACGTATTTTAAGCCAAACATTTATGTCATCAATTTATGGGGTTATCCTTAACAGTGCGTTGTTAAAAGGAGTTAATCAGTCTCATGGTAAAATTACGATGGAGATGTTAAACAAGCTAAGTGATTCGAAGCGTGTTTCAAGTCTTCCTGAAAAATTATTACCAGCAATGCGACAGATTATGTATGAAGGGTTGCATAATATTATGGTAATCGCGACAATATTATTGATTATCGTTTTACTATTTAATTTATGGATTCAGGCTCAATCTAGAAAACAACTAAGTTAAAAAATAGAATCTCTGAGAGAATGTACTATGTACTAAGTCGTATCGAGTTGACTGATGAAATTATATAAAATTTAATGGGGTATATTGATTTATCTGCTTGTAAAGTTATTAATAGATTCCCAGTGTAAATTCCTTGATTAATGTCAATTTATCAAATGCACTGTACTTAACTCTAGGCAAAAAAATCCCGCCATGATTGTCGAATGAAATTATATATTTCATCTGATAATCATGGCGGGATTTTTACAAAAAGGCAGATACCTTTTTAATCGTATTTTTTATAGATAATAGGTTAGGTCACTTGCTGGAGTCGGATAAGCTAAGATAAGTTTAGTAACATCTGTTTTTGATGTTTTGTTAGCAATTAATGGTGTTAGATAATTGATAAGTTCTTCCGCAATTGTGGTGTATGCGACAGCACCAACAAGTAAGTTGGATGATTTATCAAAGATAGTTGTCACAGATGCTTCAGATTCTTTAATTCGATTAAAGGAATACCAGTTAGTTGTCTCTTGTACTCTAATGTCATAATGTTCAGGTTCATTTTTAGCTTGTTCAATCGTAATGCCAACTTGAGATAGTTGTGGGCTGGCATAGACAGTCATTGGAATTGGTGGGTAAGCAATTGGACTATTCGATTTTTTAAGTAGTTGGTCTGCAACGTAATGACCTTCAAATGTTGAAACAGGTGTTAACTTAGGTTGTTTGCGTGAAACAATATCTCCAATGGCATAAATTCGATCATTTTTCGTTTTTAAGTGAGAATCCACAATAATACCATGTGAATCTGATTCAGCACCTGTAGCAGGTAGGTTTAATGTATTAACGTTAGGTTGACGGCCCATAGCTGAAATTGCCAAATCAACAGTTAAAGATAATCCCTTATCGTCTAACATCTGGAAGCCTAAAGGACCTTCTGTTATTTCTGTAATATTAGTGTCAAAGTGAAAATGGACACCATTAGTTTTCAAATTCTCAATGAGACGGGTTGTATATTCAATTGGAAATCCACGTAATATTTGACTATTATGTTGAATAATATGAACTTCTGAGCCAGCAATAGCAGCTATATTAGCAAGCTCAATTGAAACATAGCCAGCGCCAATAAAAGCTATTTTATCTGGTAATTCTTCAAGTGATAAAAAATCGGTACTTGTTTTTAGTAAATGACTGCCTGGAATATCAGGGACTACAGGTGACTGACCGGTCGCAATTACAAAATTATCGGCAGTGTAAGTTTCAGTATTAACGTTAATTTCTGACTTTGAAATAAACTTAGCAGATCCGTGAACAGTTTTAATATTTGCTGCAGATAAACCTGCTAGGGTATTGGCTGGAACTTTATCCGTATAAGCTGATTTAAAAGCCATTAATTTAGGCCAATCAATGATAGAACTGCCAGTTAGTCCGAAGCCTTGCATTGCTTCTTGGCGTTGTTTAGTTTCAACAGCAGAATAAAGCATTTTTTTTGGGTCACAACCTCGATTAGGACAAGTACCACCCCAAAGATCATTTTCAATAATGAGAACAGATTGCTTTTTACTTAAATCAAAAGCAGTAGAAAGACCACCAGGTCCAGCACCAATAATAATTGTATCGTAGTGTGATTGTTTCATAATTAATATCCCCCATAATAAATATTTAATAATTATACTGATACTAGCATAAAATTGAAAATTAATTAAAAATAATCGCTTAAAAATGTTTCATGTGAAACATTTTTAAAAAGAAAGCATAGCTTTTAAATTTTTAAAATAGTGACAGACAAAGTAATCCAGTATTAGAATATTTTATTTGATTATTAAAATCACAGAGGTTATAGTTTAAAAAGGGCGTTAAGTCAATGTATGTAAAGGATTTTAGCTATTTATTTAACTACAATTATTTGGGGGTCATTATATGACAGCAACAGTACTAAACGATATTACGAAGGTACTCATTTACACGATTGTATCGTATCCAATCGTTGGAGGCCTAGCCTTTATTGTATCGAGCCTTTATTATAGAATATTTATGGAGAAGAAGGAGCTCCCTAAATATTTAGAGAAGGGAGAACCATTCATTTCTATTTTTGTACCTGCTCATAATGAGGAACAATCAATAGAAGCAACAATTCGACATCTAGAGACTAAGTTAAATTATCCTCTAGATAAATATGAAGTTATTGTAATTAATGATGGTTCCACAGATAAAACCGGTGAGATTTTGGAGACGCTACAAGAGGAGTTCAAATCACGTTTAAGAACGATCACAATTATTAATAATCGTGGAAAAGCAGCTGGATTCAATATTGCATTGGCATTTGCTAAAGGCGAATTTATTTTATCCAATGATGCGGATTCAAAACCAGAAGTTGATGCCTTATGGAAATATATGTCATATTTTGAAAGAAAAGGTGGCAAGAATTTAGGCGCTGTCACTGGGAATATGTTACCAATTAATAAAACAACAATTGTAGCAGAAGCACAACAGAATGAATTAAATTCAATCATTGGCTTAATTAAGAGATCGCAATTATCTTATGGCGGTTTATTTGCTTTCTCAGGTGCAAATACAATGTATCGAAAAGCAGCCGTTTTAGATGTTGGTGGTTGGGAAGCTGAACAGCCAACAGAAGATATCGCAATTGCCTGGGACATGCAGGCATTAGGTTGGGTGGCTTATTTTGCGCCGCATATTCGCTTCTTTATGGATGTACCTGAAAAGCTAGGTGAACTAATTAAACAAAGACATAGATGGTCATCTGGTGGCGTTTATGTACTTCTAACGAAGACGTTACGCGTTCTACGTCATCCGATTAAACAATTTTCAAGTGTACCTATTATTATTGATTATGGATTAAGTGTTATTTGGTCAGTCTTTTATTGGTTAAGTATGATTGCATTTTTAGCAATTCAAATTATCTGTATTGTAAATGGTGATTGGTTACAGTTGAGCAATAACTTAGCGCTCGCCTGCATATTTATTTCAATAGAGGTCATTATTGGTTTGATTCAGTTAATCATGGCGTCATTTTTCAATGATAGTGGTAAATCTTTAAAATACGTTATTTTTGCGCCGTGGTATATCCTCATTTACTGGATGGTAAATACGTATACAATGGTAGCTGAGTTAATTCCGACAGTGCGTAAAATTATTACGGGTGAAGATGGTGGCGTATGGCATTCACCTGAACGTTCGGATAGTATTACAACAGATTTAGGAGGCGACGATGATGACAAAAAATAAGCCTGACTATATTGTGAACGAAGTAGATGAAGACGCATTGACGATTGATTGGTTTTTTGGTCAAAAAAATGTAAGTCTCAAACTAAGACAATTAGTATTAATAACAATTGGCTGGATTGCGTGCTTAGTACCAATCAGTATCACGGTTATCTTGATTTTATTTAAAGATAAGGCAATCCCAATTGATCAAACACTATTTACTGAGCTTTTTGATACGATTATAAATACATTCCTACAATACTATTTGTTTTTTATTGCGTTCTTTTTAATTTTGCATATTTATAATTTAATTCTTTCGAATAATCGTCTAAAAAATGATATAGAAAGTTATGATTCAAAATTATTAAAGAAACACACTGACTTAGCTGAAGAAATGTACTATTTAAAATATGGGCCACGAGATCATAGAGAGGGTCAAAATAAAATTATCATACAAGATTATGCCGATATTGGGACATTTGAATTAAGGCAACAATTTGATTACTTTGGAGATGAGGATGAAGATGATTTCTAAAGAGGATAAAAGATTATTAGATGAGATGGTTGTACGAGAAAGAAATATGAAGAAAAGACGTGACATTTCGGGCTTGATGTTACATAAATTAAGATTATTTAAGCGAAGATTAGTTACGTTTTTAACGGTTTTATCAACCGGAATCCTATTAGGACTTTATATGACATTTGAGCCATTCAAAATGTTGTCAGTTGTCAGTATTATAGAAGTTAATGTACTGGTAGCGGCAATTCTATTTCTATTTACGTCATACTTTTGGCAAATAATGCTCAAACACTGGCCATTAAAACATTTAATTAGTTGGTATAAAACTAAACTAAGAGTAACGTACGCGGGCCCACTGCTTGCTTCAAAAAGATGGTTACAGTTTTATTATAAAGATCGGGATATTTCACCGTATATCCCACAAATATTGTATTACCTACAAAATGAGTCTAAGTTAAAAACAGTTGATGAGGTATTAGCATTTATTGATGAAGGGGCACCTTCAGAAGTGGAAGAACATAATGTGTTAGATAAATTTAGACGATTTATTGGTGAAACAAATCAAATGGTCCTGAGTACTGCTACTGCAGATGGGATGCCATCGAGTCGTCAGATGCGATTTATTGTTTCACCTGATAAATCAAATGTTTGGTATTTTGGTTCAGCTCCGGAAACGCCTAAAATTGCTGAATTGGATTTAGGTAAAGCAGCTATTAATACAATTCCAACGAGTACAGGGATGACTATTGCTAGTAATAGGTTAAGTGTTAAGAGGTCAAAATATAAATTAGAAGATCTAGCAGAGTTGTATCGGGCACAGGTGCCAGGATTTATGGATGGATTACTGGAAGAAGATATAGAAAATGAGATTATTTATGAAATAGTGATCAAAAGTGCTCGATTAGATACTTGGACACAGCACGATCAAGTGAAATTTTAAAGGTATTATTAGCAATATTCATTGCTGATAATACCTTTTTTTAATAAATCAATTAAAAAAATAAACTTTTTACTTGATTTTCAACGTATTTATCTCTATATTTTGACACATAAATTACAGACGAATTATTAATAGATTAACTGTCACTAAGGGAATAAGAAGGTAATGGTGTATTTGATTTATTTTACATTTATTACGGAATATGATATTTATTACATTATTTCAAGATAATGATATTTGACTGAAATGCTTATGTAAAAACTAACTGATAGTATGAACCTCGTAAGATAAATAAGAAAAAAATAAATAAAAACGTTTAACTTAAAAGGAGAACTAAATATAATGAAATTAAATAAAAAGATGACAAAATTTTCAGTAGCAATGGTAGCAACAGTAGCAGCAGGTCTTGGACTTGCAGTTAAAGCAGCAGATGCTGATGTATATACTGTAAAATCAGGTGATACACTAAATAACATCTCAGCAACTTACGCTAACAAAACATCTAATGATGTCAGTGTTAACGCAATTGTTAAAGAAAATAAAATTAGTAACGCTAATTTAATTTATGTTGGTGAACAATTAACAATCAATACTGATACAGCTGCTAAAACAGCAAATACAGCATCAACAACAAATACAACAACTACTAAGGCAGCAACACCAGCTGCAACTCCTGCTAAAGCAGCAACAACAGTTGCACCAAAGAGTACAGTGTCAACAGCAACTGCAAGCACTACTGATTCATCAAGTGCTAAAGCATGGATTGCTAACAAAGAATCTGGTGGTTCATACTCAGCAAGAAATGGCCAATATATTGGTAAATACCAATTAAGTTCATCATATTTAAATGGTGATTACTCAGCTGCAAACCAAGAAAAAGTAGCTAACAATTACGTAACAAGTCGTTATGGTTCATGGAGTGCTGCAAAATCATTCTGGTTATCAAACGGTTGGTACTAAAATTTAAATTATAAAAATAAGAAGCTTTGGATAGGGATATAATTCCTTATTCAAAGCTTTTTTGTTACTTTAAATCTTATGTTAAAATGATAATGTCCAGTAACTAAATTACATGAATGAAAGTTGAGAATTGAATTGAAAAATTACGAATTTTTACTATTTGATATTGATGATACGTTACTTGATTTTGGGTTAACTGAAAAAGCTGCACTAGAAAAGCTTTTTTTAACGCAAAAAATAACATTAGATGATAAAATAAAACAAAATTATTTGAAATTTAATCAGCAGTTATGGCGCCAATATGAGCGTGGTAATTTAAAGCGGGATCAATTATTAGAAAATCGGTTTGCGATATTTTTCAAAAAACAGTTTAATAGAGTAGTTGATGGTAAAGAGTTGGCTAAACAGTATCAAGATAATCTGTCTGCCGGACATGAAAAAATGATGGGCGCAGATGAATTATTGGCATCAATAGATACAGCTAACTATCAATTGTCGATTATTACCAATGGCGTTGCAAACATGCAGTATAAACGATTAGCAGAATCAAAGTTAGATAAGTACTTTCCGCAAATATTTGTTTCGGAAATGACGGGTTATCAAAAACCAACGGTTGGCTTTTTTAACTATGCTTTTGACCATATTGCTGGATTTAATCCCGATAAGGCACTTATTATTGGTGATTCTTTAACATCAGATATTCAAGGTGGGAACAATGTTCACGTTGATACTGTCTGGTACAATCCGAAAAACATTAAAAATAAGACATCAATAAAAGCGACCTACGAAATTGATGATCTGTTAGCCATAAATAATATAATATAAGAATAATTATAAATCTTGGATTAGAGGAATGGTGAATAATGAAAGATGCTAAAATGATGAAAAATGTTAAAAAGATTATTACGTATGCTATTTTTGTGATTGCTACCTATTTTTTATTTTCACAAGTTTTATCAGTGTCAGAAATAGCAACGGATCGTTCCTTTATGGAGATTGCAAAAGCAGAACCAGTCGTATTTATTATTATCTTTTTTATAATTTATAGTTTATTTATGATAATTAGTATTGCTTTTTTCTATTTTTCTCATATTTTATTAAAAATTAAGGGAAAATATGATATTAGTTTACTTATTTTAAATTTTTTCACAGTTTTTTTAACAATATCAACGCTTGTTATTAAATCAGTTGGAGGGGCATTACCAACAGTAGTTATCAAAACTAGTTTATTTTTTATTTTAATATCGATGTCCTTATCAACGACTGCAAAATTATTAGCCTTACGAGAAGAACGACTAAAAAAAAGAAAAAAATAGGTTAAATATAGCAGTATTTTAAAGGAGGTACATATGAAAATTAAAGAGCGGTTGGATACGTTAAGTGATGCGATTATAGCCATTATTATAACCATTATGGTATTAGAGATGCCAATTGAGATAAAAAATGGGGAGATTAACTTTGTTGGTTTGTTTCAAGCCATTGGAATCTTTATTGTTAGTTTCTGTTTTGTTGCTAATATCTGGTATCAACATGCGGTCGCATTTTCGGAAGTAAATGAAGTACCAAATAAAATAATTGTGATGGATTTAATCTTAATGATGCTTTTATCGTTAATGCCAACCTTCACACGACTAATGACAAGTGATACTGTCAGAGAAACGGTTACAATGTATGGTGTTTTATATTTGTTAATTATTTATCTATTCAGGGAAATTGTAAAAGAAATTATTCATCAAAAATATACAGAAAAATCTGATATGAAAAAAGTATATGTAACCATTTATGGCAGACATAACACAGAAACCGGATTATTAATATTAGCTTTAATTCTTATAGGCTGGTTTTTCCCTAAAATAACGTTAGTCTTTTTTATTATCATACCAATTCGTTCATTTATTACTAATAGTGCAGATAACAGTGAATTTACTAATATTAGTCAAATGGAACCTAAAGGTACTGAGGCATTCTTAGAGATGACACCTGAAGATAGAGAAAAATTAAAACCAATTATTACGACACTTAGAAAAGAAATAAAACAACAAGATCCTGATGCGTGGGAGAATTTTACAGAGGATGCTGAAGAGGCACTCGACGTTAGTGAAGGAACGATACTTAGATGGTTTCGTCAATATCGTCAAGCATTTGAGGATTCACAAAATACGCGAAGAAAAAATATAAAGTATGGTAGAGACCAATTAAGTAGAGAAGATGATTAATAGTAAACTGTCCGTCCAATTTTGGAAAGGGCAGTTTTTAATTACAAAAAACCCCTATACTAGACTGATATTTCAGTATCTAATATAGGGGGATTGTTATTATTATTGTGCCATAAAATCTTTTAACCAATTTTTACCTTCAACGAAACGCGTAACAAGCATTGCAGTAGCAGTATTTCCTGTTGAATTTAATAAAGTTGCGGGAATATCAATGATGGTTGTAATAATTAGAATTAATGGAAGAGCAGCCATTGGGAAACCGAAGATTGAACAAATTAAGGTTTCGGCAACCATACCACCACCTGGAATAGCGCCCATCACGACACCAACCAAGAATGAAACACAGATAATCATAATCATATTATTTAAACTCGTGATATCTTTACCAAAAACGGCAAATAAAAATGTTGTTTTTAAGATGCCACCAATAACAGAGCCATCCTTGTGCGTATTTGCACCTAATGGGATGATCGTATTTGCGATATCTTCGCTCACGCCCATTTTTTTAGAATACTCTAGGTTAACAGGGATACATGCAGCTGAAGAACTTGTTGCAATTGCTGTAACAGCAGGAGCTGAGACATTTTTCCAAAAAATCATAAAACCGGCTTTGCCACCTGCGATAAATGCATAGAAACTCATCATCACAAAGAAGTAGAAAGCTGTAATACCTAAGTAAAGAATGAAACTGCGCAAATATCCGGCAGCAATCTGAGGTCCTAAATTACCGATAATATTGGCAAAGAAACAACCTAAACCAATTGGCGCGTAGATCATCACATATTTAACCATCCGCATAACTACTACGTTTCCAGCTGATAAAAATTTTGTAAATACACTAGATTCTTTACCGGTTGCTGAAGCAGCTGTACCCATTAAAATCGAAAAGATAATTAGTTGTAACATATTATCTTTTGATAATAAATGATAAAAGTCATTAACGGTGAATGTATTAACTAATGTTTCTAAACCAGATGATTTTGTTGATGTATCTTTAACAGTACCCATCAAACCTTTAATCGTATCAACGTTGACGCCGTGAATAGGGTTAAAGAGACGAACACCGATATACCCAATAACACCAGCAATGAAAGCCGTTGTTAGGAAGACAATTAATGTTGTAATCATGATTTTACCAAGTCGTTTCATTTCAGACATTTCTGCGATGGCAGATGAAATACTGAAAAAAACAAGTGGAACTAAAATCATGTACATTAGATTTAGAAAAAGATCTCCTAAAGGTTTAAGGACAGCAGCTTGTTCTTTAAAGATTAAGCCGACAATCCCACCTATGATTAGACCCGAGAGTAATAATAAAGATGTTTTGTAGCGATTAAAAAAAGTAGTCATAAAAAATCCCCTTAAATAATTAGTCTAAAGTCATAAACACTAGTATATCAATTGTTTTGTTTAAAAGCTAAGTTAAAAAAAGGAAACGAATAATATGCAAAAACAAATGAGTTTAATCAATATTAAAAAATGAGATAGTATTAGTTAATAATGAGTATTTAACCGATTATACTAATTTGAAAGATAGCTTATTGACGGGTTAAATACATTAGTTTACAATTGTAATCATAAGACCAATGAAAGAAGGGCAATACTAATGAATAATAAAAAAATAATTGAAATTAGCGACGCTGAGTGGGAAGTTATGCGTGTTATCTGGACATTAGGTCAGAGTACTAGTAATGAAATATTTAAGAATTTAAAAGAAAAAAAGAATTGGCAAATGCCAACAATAAAAACATTATTGGGTCGATTAGTAAAAAAGGGTGCATTATCTGCTGATAAAGAGGGCCGAGCATTCATATACAAACCCCTAATAGAAGAACAAACGACGATGGATCATGTTAGTCAGTTATTATTTGAACATATGTGCCAAATGAAAATTGGCTCAACAATTGCCGATTTATTAAGTGAAGTTGAGTTAAGCCAATCAGATATTGTGAAACTACAAAGTGTGATTGATGAAAAAAGTAAAAATGCACCAGAAATGGTTGAATGTAACTGCTTAGCTGAAAAAATGATGTAAATGTTTCATGTGAAACATTATAAAATTTAATCTGATCCTTTATCTTAATTGTCTAATGAGATTAAAAAAGATGAGAATAGGAGTGTTTGATTTTGAATATTAAAAAAGTAAGTGAGAAGTTTGATTTACCGACTGCGACGTTACGATATTATGAGGAAGTAGGACTTATTCCCACTGTATCACGGAATACAAGCGGGTATCGGGACTATGATGAAATCGATTTAGAATGGGTTAATTTTGCAAAACATATGCGTCAAACGGGGATTTCAATCAACATTTTAAAAGAATATGCTGACCTAACGCAACAAGGTGAGGCCACTGAAGAGCAACGTAAACAGATTTTGATTAAACAGCAACGATTATTAGGTGAACAAATCGCGGCGATGCAAGATACTTATAATTTTTTAGATAATAAAATTGAAACGTACGAAAATCATGTAAAACAGATGTTAAAAATGACCGATAAATAAAAAGCTTGCCTTCAAGTCGACTTGAAGGTTTATTATAAACCTATATTAGATATAGGAGGAACATTTTATAATGATTAAGCAAATTAACTTACGAAAAAAATTCAATTTAAATGAACAAATAACCCTACAAAATAAACTTGTGATGGCACCTATGACAACATGGGCAAGTAACGATGATCAAACAGTTTCTGAAGCAGAAATTAGTTATTACGAACAACGTGCAAAACAGGTCGGAATGGTTATCACAGGTTCGAGCCATGTACAAGAAAATGGTGTTGGATTTGATCATGAAATTGGTGTTTATGAAGATCGATTTATACCAGGTTTGACGAAGTTAGCCACAGCTATTAAGGCCGGTGGGGCAAAGGCCATCTTACAATTAAATCATGCTGGAAATAAGGCATTACCAGAATTAATTACAAATCATGACGTTGTTAGTGCGAGTCCAGTACCAGCACCAAAAACACCATTTGCTCCAGCACAGACACCTCGAGAATTGGCAGAAGAAGAGCTAATACAAGTTATAAAGGCTTTCGGAACAGCAACTAAACGTGCAATTCAAGCAGGTTTTGATGGTATTGAAATTCACGGTGCCCATGGATTTCTAATTCAAAATTTTCTTTCACCACACTATAATCATCGGACTGATCAGTGGGGCGGATCATTAGAAAATAGATTACGATTTGCTATGGCAGTAGTTGATGAAGTTCAACGAGTGGCTGATGAAAATACGACTAAAGAATTTATTATCGGTTACCGAATTACACTTGAAGAACGTGAAACAGATGGTCTTAAATTAGAAGATACAGAAGCTTTGATAACGAATTTAGTTGCTAAACAGGTGAGTTATTTGCACCTTTCGTTGGGTGATGCGTTAACTGATGGTCCAAAGGGTGGTGAACCCTATATTCAAAGAGTTTCTCAACTAGTTAATCAACGGGTACCAATCGTGGCAGCCGGCTCATTAAATACTTTTGATAGAGCAACGACAGCATTAAAATCGGGATTAGATTTAGTTGCTGTTGGGTCAGCATTAGTTGCAAATCCTAATTTGCTAAATCAAGAAAAATGGCAATTAACGTTATCGATGAGTGATCCTAGTATCCCTAAGTTAATGTTAAAAAAAATCCAAGCGCTGGGTAGCACATTTGGATTTACCTTAGTAGATTAGATAATTTATTAAAAACTGTAATATCTGTTGTTGATGATAGGAAAACCTATTACTGGCAACAGATTTTTTATGTTATAAAATTAAAAGTTCAGATTTGTCATTTTAATATATTTAAACAGACACTGGCTTAATTTTTAATTTCTGTTATTATTTAGGACGTTAAGACAAATAATATAGATTGGAGAATGATAACTTATGGAAATTGCAGGATTTGGCGTTGAAGAGTGGTTAAATGTCTATGAATCTAAAGCTACGTATGATATTGCACAAAGAACGGTTTCATCGATGACAATGAACGAATTATTAAATATTGGTCAAGAAAATGGTCAGGATTTTTATCGTGATTTAGATGCACAAAAGATGAATTATGGTTGGATTGAGGGGTCCCCAGCTTTTAAAGCAGAGGTTAGCAAACTTTATAAAGCGGTTTCGCCGGAACAAGTTTTACAAACTAATGGTGCAACAGGAGCAAATCAACTGGCACTATACGCGTTGATTGAACCTGGTGATCATGTGATTTCTATGTATCCTAGTTATCAGCAACTCTATGATATTCCTAAATCATTAGGAGCTGAAGTCGATTTTTGGAATATTTCTGAAAAAAATCAATGGATGCCTGATTTGGATGAATTACGAGCAATTATTCGACCAGATACTAAAATGATTTGTTTAAATAATGCGAATAACCCAACGGGAACAGTAATTGAAACTAAACTAATGACTGAAATCGTTAAAATTGCAAAAGAAGTCGGCGCATATGTATTAGTTGATGAGGTCTATTTACCTTTAGATGATACAACGGACGTAAGTTCAATTGTTGATTTATATGACAAAGGTATTGCGACGAATAGTTTATCAAAAACCTATTCAACTCCCGGTATTAGAATCGGTTGGACGGTTGCTAGTCCAGCTGTTACAGATATTTTTAGAAAATACCGTGATTATACGATGATTTGTGCAGGTGTATTTAATGACCAAATGGCTGTTCATATTTTAAAAAATAAAGAATTAGTATTGGATAGAAATCGACAAATTGTGAAACGAAATTTAAAAATTTTAAGTGATTGGGTGGAAAATGAGCCAGCAGTTAGCTTAGTAGTGCCAAAATCTGTCTCGACTTCATTTATAAAATTTGAAACAATTGAAGATGATGAACAATTTTGTCAAAAATTATTAAAAGATTATGGGGTTTTATTAGTACCTGGAAGCCGATTTGGTGTGCCAGGACATGCAAGATTAGGTTACTGTGCTAAAGAATCCGTTTTAGTAGAAGGATTAAAACGCTTGTCACAAGCATTACATGAATAAGTTTAGTGCATCAAAGAGAGATAAAAAGTAGATTTACAAGTTACTTTTTATCTCTCTTTTTGTGGAAAGTAAAATTAGATGATAAATCAAAAAGTGTGAGCTGGTTCACACTTTTAATGTAACCGATTTCACACCAGAAACTGTAGACTGTTGATATACTCCAAGCGAAACGACCGGCAGAGGAGGGTGTCATGATAAAAATACAGTAAAAGGATAACGCCGCTATCTATTTGGTATAAAACAATTAAAGGAGGAAATTATAATGGATTCAACGACAACAATGGAAAAGGTACCTAAAAAGAAATTTAAGTTAAAAATGCCCGGCGCTTTTGTTATTTTATTTATATTAACGATTGTTGCAGTTATGGCAACATGGATTATTCCAGCGGGCTCTTACTCTAAATTATCTTATGATCAGGCAAGTACGGAATTAAAAATTACCGATGCGCATGGGAATGTAAAAAAAGTTCCTGCGACACAAAATCAATTGGATAAACTTCATGTCAAAATTGATATTAAACAATTTACATCAGGTGGTATTACGGCAGCAGTATCAATACCTAATACATATCAGCGATTGAAGCAAAATCCGGCAGGACCAGCTGATATCACAAATAGTATGGTTAACGGGACAATTGAAGCCGTAGATATTATGGTCTTTATTTTAGTCCTGGGTGGTTTAATTGGTGTTGTTAAAGTCAGCGGCGCGTTTGAATCAGGTTTAATTGCGCTAACTAAGAAAACCAAAGGTCATGAATTTTTATCAATTTTCTTTGTTTCAATTTTAATGGTTTTAGGCGGAACTCTTTGCGGGATTGAAGAAGAGGCAGTGGCCTTCTATCCAATATTGGTACCAGTATTTATCGCGATGGGCTATGATTCGATAGTCTGCGTGGGGGCAATTTTCTTATCCAGTTCTATTGGGACCACATTCTCTACGATTAATCCGTTCTCAGTTGTTATTGCGTCAAATGCAGCCGGAATTGATTTTACGCAAGGTATGATTTGGCGGATTGTTGGTTTGATTGTCGGGTCTATTTTCTTAATTATTTATTTAGGACGTTATAGTAAAAAGGTTAAGGATGATCCAACAGCTTCAATTACTTATGAAGATAGTAAAGACTTTAATCGATTATGGTCAGTATCTTCAGGTGAAGGTGGTAATAAATCAGTTTTCACTATTCGTAAGAAAATTATTCTATTATTATTTGTTGTGACATTCCCAATCATGGTTTGGGGCGTTATGGCAAAAGGTTGGTGGTTCCCAACGATGGCATCTTCATTCTTGGTATTTGCTATCGCCATTATGTTCTTAACAGGTACAGGTCGAGATGGTCTAGGTGAAAAGGGTGTCATTGATGCTTTTGTCAGTGGTGCATCTAGTTTAGTTGGGGTGTCATTTATTATTGGACTTGCCAGAGGGATAAATATCGTGTTAAATCAAGGATTGATTTCAGATACCATTCTTCAATATGCGTCATCTTTAGTTGTTGGCGTAAGTGGACCAATTTTCATAATTATCATGATGGTTATTTTCTTCTTCCTTGGATTTATCGTACCTTCTTCATCCGGATTAGCCGTTTTAGCAATGCCAATATTTGCGCCATTAGCTGATTCTGCAGATATTCCAAGATTTATTGTCGTTTCTGCTTATCAATTTGGACAGTATGCAATGCTTTTCTTAGCACCAACAGGGTTAGTTATGGCAACACTTCAAATGTTAAATATCAGATATTCGCACTGGGTAAAATTCGTTTGGCCCGTCGTTGTCTTTGTTCTATTATTTGGTGGTGCACTCTTAGTATTACAAGTCTTAATTTATTAAAGTAAGAATTATCATAAAAATAATGTACTTTTAATGTTTCTCATTTAATAATTTTAAAAACACGGTAGTGGAAGCGTTTTATAAATGTAATATACGATATTGAACCGTAAGAATCCTCATAATGAGAAATAGTTCACATTATAGGTGTAAGCGTTTACTAATATAGGCTAATTATTCCTGTTATGCTATGCATGTAATAAATATATGGGAGGTAATCATTATGACAAGTCCAGTACACGTAACATCAGAAATCGGAACTCTTAAAACAGTTTTGTTAAAGAGACCCGGTAAAGAAGTTGAAAACTTAACACCAGATATCATGGGTCGTCTTTTATTTGACGATATTCCATACTTACCTGAAATTCAAAGAGAACATGATTTTTTCGCAAAAACATTGCAAGACAATGGCGTTGAAACAATTTATCTTGAAACATTGGCTGCAGAAGCTTTAGATGCAGGAAATGTAAAAGAAGAATTCTTGGAAAAAATGTTAGATGAATCAGGTTTAGTTTCTAGCACACTCCATGCTGCATTGAAAGAATATTTACTTTCAATGGAAACACAAGATATGGTTGATAAAATTATGGCTGGCGTTAGAACAAATGAAATCGATTACAAGTCAAATGCTTTAGTTGATTTAAGTTCTTCTGAAGACTATCCATTCTTTATGGATCCAATGCCTAACCTTTACTTTACACGTGACCCAGCAGCATCAATGGGTGATGGTTTAACAATTAACCGTATGACATTCGCTGCACGTCGTCGCGAATCATTATTTATGGAATACATTATGGAATACCATCCACGTTTTGCTAATAAAGGCGTAAACGTATGGCGTAGTCGTAACCATCTCGACCGTATGGAAGGTGGAGACGAATTAATTTTAAACGACCACGTTCTTGCAATTGGTATTTCGCAACGTACTTCAGCTCGTTCAATCGAAGAATTAGCACAAGTATTATTTGCAAAACACAGTGGCTTTGATAAGATTCTAGCAATTAAAATCCCTAATAACCGTGCAATGATGCATTTGGATACAGTGTTCACAATGATTGATTACGATAAATTTACAATTCATCCAGGAATCCAAGATAATGGCGGAAACGTTGATACATTTATCTTAGAACCAGGTAAAGATAACCACATTAACATTTCACATCGTACAGACTTACAAAATGTCTTACGTGAAGTCTTAAAAGTACCAGAACTTATCTTAATTCCAGTTGGTAACGGCGATGCAGTAGTTGCACCTCGTGAACAATGGAATGATGGTTCAAATACATTGGCAATCGCTCCTAATACAGTTGTAACTTATAATCGTAACTACGTTTCAAATGAAGTCCTAAGAAGTTATGGAATTAAAGTTATTGAAGTTATTTCAGCCGAATTATCACGAGGTCGTGGTGGTCCACGTTGTATGAGTATGCCTATCGTTCGTGAAGACTTAAAAAAATAAAATTTAAAAAAGGTGGAAATTAATATGTCAAACACAGTCTTTCAAGGTCGCAGTCTTTTAGCAGAAAAAGATTTTACTCCAGAAGAATTAGAATATTTAATCGATTTCTCAATTCATTTAAAAGATTTGAAAAAACGTGGAATCCCTCATAAATATCTTCAAGGTAAGAATATTGCCTTACTTTTTGAAAAAAATTCAACAAGAACACGTGCTGCTTTCACAACAGCATCAGTTGATTTAGGTGCTCATCCTGAATTTCTTGGAAAAAATGATATTCAATTAGGTAAAAAAGAATCAGTTGAAGATACAGCTAAAGTATTAGGTAGTATGTTCGACGGTATTGAATTCCGTGGATTCAGCCAAGATGTTGTTGAAGGATTAGCTAAATTCTCAGGCGTTCCTGTATGGAATGGTTTAACTGATGAATGGCATCCAACACAAATGATTGCTGATTTTATGACTGTTAAAGAAAACTTTGGCAAATTAAAAGGCATCACATTAACATACGTTGGGGATGGCCGTAACAATATGGCTAACAGCCTTTTGGTAACTGGATCAATGTTAGGTGTAAATATTCATATCGTTGCACCTGACTCATTACAACCAACTGAAGAAGTTCAAAAATTTGCTGCTGAATTTGCTAAAAAATCAGGAAGCAAGAACATGATTACTTCAGACGTTGATAAAGGGGTTAAAGGTTCAGATATTCTTTACACAGATGTTTGGGTATCAATGGGTGAAGAAGATAAATTCGAAGAACGTATTAACACATTGAAACCATACCAATTAAACATGGACATGGTTAAAAAGACTGGTAATGAAAATATGATCATCATGCATTGTTTACCAGCATTCCATGGCATTGAAACTGAATATGGTAAAGAAATGTTCGAAAAATATGGTGTTAAAGAAATGGAAATTACTGACGAAGCATTCCGTAGTAAATATGCGCGTCAATTTGAAGAAGCAGAAAACAGAATGCATTCAATCAAAGCAATTATGGCTGCAACTGCAGGAAACTTATTCATTCCACGCGTTTAATAACATTATGATAGTTTGTTTTTAACGGTGAAAGTAACTTAACAGGGAAGTGTCTCTGCAAAAAAATAGGCTGTCATTAGGGGGACTAATCTGGAGCAAGACTTTAGATTAGGTCCCTTTTTATTTTTAATAAAGAAAGTAGGCAGTTAAATTATGGACGAAAAACATACAGTTAAAAAAATTAGTTTAATGGCGCTAGTCGCGTTAGTTATTAGTTCTTCTATTGGTGGTGGGGTCTTCGGACTAACCTCTGATTTAGCCAATGCATCTTCACCCGGTCCTGCTCTAATTGGTTGGGTAATTGTCGGAATTGGTATTTTGATGTTATCTCTTTCATTGAATAACTTATTAAATAAAGAACCAGATTTAGAAGGTATTTTTACTTATGCAGAAAAAGGATTTGGACCATTCGCTGGATTCATCAGTGGTTGGGGTTACTGGTTATCTGCTTGGTTAGGAAACGTTGCATTCGCTACAATCTTGATGAGTGCGGTTGGTTACTTTTTCCCTATCTTTAAATCAGGACAAAATCTACCTTCAATTTTAATTGCAAGTATCCTTTGCTGGGGATTAACATACTTTGTTAATCGCGGTATTGAAGGTGCAGCAGCAATCAATGCGATTGTTACGGTCTGCAAATTAATTCCAATTTTTGTATTTATTGTTGTTGCTATATTCTTATTCAAGATCGATATTTTTACAGCTAACTTCTGGGGCACAATGAGTCATAACTTCGTTGTTGGCGATGTCGCTTCACAAATTAAAAAATGTATGATGGTTATGATGTGGGTCTTTGTAGGTATCGAAGGGGCATCAATGTTGTCTTCTCGTGCAGAAAAGAAATCTGATGCAGGTAAGGCTACAATCATTGGCTTAATTAGTTTATTAGTCGTTTACGTTTTAGCTTCAATGTTACCATACGGTATTTTGACACAAGCACAATTAGCTTCAATTCATCAACCAGCAATGTTATATATTGCTGTTGAAATGGTTGGACCAGTTGGTGGTTACGTTATCGGTATTGGCTTAATTGTTTCAATTTTGGGTGCATGGTTATCATGGACAATGCTTCCAGCAGAAACAATGTTATTAATGGCCAAAAGTAAATTATTACCCGGTTACTTTGGTAAAGTTAATGATAAAAAAGCACCAACTTTTGCTTTAATCGTAACAGGCGGATTAGTACAATTATTCCTTTTCACGCTTTTATTCACAGATAAGGCTTATAATTTTGCTTATTCACTATGTACAGCTTCAATTATTGTTTGTTATATCTTAGTTGCGATGTATCAAGTTAAATACTCAATTCAACATATTGATGAAAAAGGCAATAAAGCACAATTAGTATATGGTTTAATTGCGCTATTATTCCAAGTTGCCGGGATTATTATGGCCGGTATCAGTTATTTATTACTCTGTTTAATCGCTTACATTCCAGGGATTTACTTCTATGGGAAAGCAAGAGTAGCACAAGGTGAAAAATTCTTATCAAAAGGCGAAATAGGTATAACCCTGGTTATAATTATTGGTGCTTGCATTGGTATTTGGTTAATTGCTTCAGGAAAAATGGTTGTTTAATAAATAAAAAAATGAGGAGTCGATTAATATGTCAAGAAAAATTGTTATTGCTTTAGGTGGAAATGCTATTTTATCAAAGGATGCTAGTGCTGAGGCACAACAAAAAGCATTGCGAGAAACAGCTGAATATCTTGTTAAATTTGTTGAAAAAGGGGATAAATTAATTATCTCTCATGGTAATGGTCCACAAGTTGGGAACTTATT
This sequence comes from Dellaglioa sp. CoH-56-MRSF-12, assembly GCF_056782075.1. The sequence goes on along the minus strand of NZ_JBXAYD010000001.1, from coordinate 29,586 downwards.
ACTTCAACAAGCAGCTGCAGTTTCTGAAAAGAACCCAGCCTTACCATTAGATACTTGTGTTGCAATGACACAAGGAAGTATTGGTTATTGGATGCAAAATGCATTGGATAATGCATTGGTTGAAAAAGGAATCAATAAAGAAGTTGCAACTATTGTGACACAAGTTATCGTTGATCAAAATGATGCTGCATTTAGTAACCCAACTAAACCAGTTGGTCCATTCTATTCAGAAACAGCTGCTAAAGCAGAAATGGCTGCACATGAAGAGATGACATTTGTTGAAGATGCTGGTCGTGGATGGCGTCGTGTTGTTCCTTCACCACGTCCAACTGGGATTAAAGAATACAAAACAATCGATCAATTAACAGAAAATGGTGTTATTTCAATTTCTGTTGGTGGCGGTGGTGTTCCTGTTGTTGAAGAAAACGGTAAATTACATGGCGTAGAAGCTGTTATTGATAAAGATTTCGCTTCAGAAAAATTAGCTGAATTGGTAGATGCTGATTTACTTATTATTTTGACGAGTGTTGATAATGTTTATGTTAACTTCAATAAACCTAATCAAGAAAAATTAGAACAGGTAACTGTTTCTGAATTAAAAGAATATATCAAAGAAGATCAATTCGCTAAAGGTAGTATGTTACCTAAGATTGAAGCTGCGATTGAATTCGTTGAAGCAAGTAAAAAGGGTCGCGCAATTGTGACATCTTTAGAAAACATCAGTCAATTATTAGATAATGATGCTGGGACAGTTATCGTAAAAGGTTAATAAAAAGCGATAGTTAAGCTGAACTAGCTAACAAAGTTGTAAGGTAAATTGTGGCCAAGGAATATCCATGTTAAAATGATAAAGGAGAGAGTTTAGGGAGTTAGTAATTAGTGGAGGGGATCAAACAATGCAAAAAATTAAAGCAGTACCCCAATATATGCAGTATTTAAGAAAATTATCAGATTTTGAAGCACTTACTGATGAAGAAGCCAATTTACTAATGAACAACATGAGTATCAAATCGTTCCAAAAAGGTCAGGTTCTTTTTGACGAAAATGATCAACGTACACGTTTTTATTTTTTAATAGAAGGCGTAATACGGGTTGAACGATTTGATATTGATGGCGACTTTGGATTTTATTCATATATCAAAAATGACTTAGGATTTCCGTATCGAGGCTTACTAAGTGATAAAAATTACCCTTATTTAGCGAGAGCCATGACGGATATACAAATCGTCTATTTCCCAATGGCCTTAGTTGAACGGATATTGAAGCAAAATATTCTGATGGCTACTCGATCAATAAGGGAGATGTCAACAATTCTAAGCGCTACAGAGAATCAAGTGCAAAGAATGGTAACGTCTAGTGCTCATGATCGAATTGTACAAGCTATCAATATTTTAGCAGAACAATTAGGTGCTGATTTCACAGAAAAGCATGTCGTTATTCCTTATCGTGTCACGATTAAAGAGCTAGCGTTAGTTAGCGGGACTACTCGTGAAACAGCCGGACATGTGATTAAGTGCTTGGCTAAAAATAAGGAAATCATTTTTGAACGGCAGCAATTAACATTGTTGGAAGGTTGGTTTGCTGATCAGAGTTTTGACCGGCAAGAACGCATCTTTAAATTATAATCTGAATAAAAAAATGATCATATGACTTTGGCATATTATGGCCAGGTCATATGATTATTTTTTTAAAATAAAATTGTAATTAAACCGATTGCTAATACTACTTGAACAAGCATAATACCACCAGCATAAAGTAATAAACGCTTGCCTTGACTAAATAGTGATTTTAAATTTAACCGAAGGCCAATAGCAGCTAAGGCGATTATTTCACACCATGTACTTAGAAAATGTGCAGTTTCACCAATTCGTGAAGGTAAAAAATGTAAACTATTAAGGACACAAAGTGTTAAAAATCCAATAACATACCAAGGAACTAAAGTTGATTTTTTTGTTGTTACTTGTGACGCTTTTTGGGTAGGTTGATTCTTGCTGTGTAAATAGCTAAAAATAGTAATAACAAATACTAAACAAATAATTCTTAATATTTTGAACAATGTAGCAGTTACGATGACATCCTGATTTAGCATAGTTGCACTTGCAACTACTTGCCCAACAGATTGCACAGTTCCACCAATTAAGACACCTCTGAAAACATTGTTACCACCCCAGAGGAGGGTTCCAATAATAGGTAATGTTAACATTAAAATGGTTCCCATTAGATTAACTAACGTAATTGAAATTCCAGTTTCTTCATTATCAGCATCAATAACTGGGGCAATTGCACCAATGGCTGATGAACCACAGACAGCATTTCCACCGGCCATTAATAAGTAAGTACCTTCACCAAAGGCTAATTTTTTACCTAGCCAAATTGCAAAAATAATTGTGATACTCATTTGAAGAAAAGTAAAAAGTAAGCCATTTAAACCAATTTCTTTAATACTTTGAAATGTGATAGTCGCACCTAACAAAAGAACTGAGTATTCTAATAAACGTTTCTCAGAAAATTTAGTTCCGGCCGTTAGTGTGGGTTGATGTAGAACAGTATTACCTAAAATGATTCCAATGAATAAAGCAATAGTTGCACCACCTAACATGGGCAACCAAAGTTTAGCAATAAAATAGCTGGCAAGCCCAATTAGTAAGGCAACGATAAATCCTGGTAGTAAGTTAGTTATTTTTTTCAATATGATCATCCTCTCTAAACAATACTTTAACTATAGCTGATTTCTTTTAATTAATAAAATAAATCTTTATAATAAGTACTATTAATAAAACGAATGGAAGTGGTTAATATTTTTAAAAATTTAGAAATTTTTAAATCAGTTTATGAAACAAGGAACTTTACTACTAGTGCGCAACTACTATTTTTATCACAACCAACGATTTCAGTTCAAATTAAGCAATTGGAAGAAACATTAGGTGTTATGTTATTTGAAAGAAATGGCCGACAACAAATTGTACCTACCGAGAGTGGAACGCTACTTTACCAGCAAACACAGCAATTACTAGATTTATGGCAGCAAGATTTATTTGCCTTAAAACATCAAAAAACTGATCAGAAAATTGCCTGTAAAATAGCTGCCTCACACACCACTGCAGCATACTTACTACCTGACCTGTTACGCAAAAATAAGGAATCTCTAAAACGATTAGAATTAGAAGTTAGCGTTCTTAATTCATCACAAATTATGGAACAATTAAAGCAACATAAGTTAGATTTTGGATTTATTGAAAAACCGTTGACTGAGAAGAATATTAAACGTTACTCGTTGACGACTGATCAATTAGTTTGGGCTGGTAATGAGGATGAGCCGTGGTTACTTAGAGAACATGGATCAGGTGTTTATCATTATTCAATTAACTACTTAAAAGCAAATAATTTAACGTTAGAGCACTTCATGACGATTAAAAGTAATTCATTAATTATTCAATTGCTCAGACAAGGTATAGGGCAATCAATTGTTTCACAGACTGCACTGACTGATTACCCAGAGATACCAGTCAAAGTACTATCAAAACAGTATCAGCGTGAATTCTACCTTGTTGGAAGAAACGAACTACCAAAGCCAATTCAAGAATTTGTAACTTGTTTAATAAATGAATCTTCTAAAGTATAGATTAAGGTTATCAGACTTAAGTATAAAATAATTAGGTTAAATAAATTGCTTACTTTTAGTAAGTGTGATAATTTAAGTTTATTAAATAAATTGGGGGTATCAATCATGAACACTAAATTATTAGGATTACATCATATTACAGCTATTACTTCAAGTTCACCAAAAATGTTTCATTTTATGACAGAAATATTAGGATTACATTTAATTAAAAAAACAGTAAATCAAGATGATGTTAGAACCTATCATCTATACTTTACGGATGATATGGGATCGGCAGGAACCGATATTACCTTTTTTGATTTTCCGGGTTTATTTCAAGGCACAAAAGGAAAAAATGGTATTTCGAGAATTGGATTTAGAGTTCCTAGCGATGATGCCCTAGATTTTTGGGCAGAACGATTTGACGATTATGATATTAAACATGATGAAATTGAAATGAATTTTGGCAGTAAAACAATGAATTTTTATGATTTTGATCATGAGCAATATCAATTAATTTCTGACGAACGTAATCATGGTGTGGAAGCTGGGACACCTTAATTATATAGTCCGGTTCCCAAGATGTTCGCAATTAATGGGTTAGGAACAACAATTATTACAGTGGATTATCCAGAACGTATGGATATTGTGTTAAGACAATTATTGGGATTTGATAAAATTGCCACAGAAAATCAACGTACATTATATGAATTGAACGATGGTGGACATGGCGCACAAATTATTATCGAAGAAGACCAAGATTTACCGAATGAGATTCAAGCATATGGAACAGTTCATCATATTGCTTTCAGGACAGAAGATGAAGAGTCATTAAACTATTGGATTGAACAAATACAAAGAGTTGGTATTCGTGATTCAGGTTTTGTTGACCGATTCTATTTTAAATCAGAGTATTTCCGTCCTGGTGAAGGTGTATTATTTGAAATTGCAACGGATGGTCCTGGATTCTTGCAAGATGAAACATATGAAGAAGCTGGTATTCACCTAGAGTTACCACCATTTTTAGAAGACCAACGTGCAGATATTGAAGCTCACTTAGTTAATTTCAATTCAGACAAGAAGTTATAGATATGGCAGAAGCAATTACATCTTATAAAGCTGGTAGGGTTGGCAATGCGACAATCTTAATGTTGCATGGAACTGGTGGAACGGAATCAGATTTACTATCAATTGCAGATTTTTTGGCTCCAGATAGTCCTAAAATTGGCATTCGTGGACGGTTAATAGAGAATGGTTTAACACGCTATTTTGCACATTTACCGGATGGTGATTTCGATTTAAATAGTTTATCTGTAGAGACAAATTGGTTAATGACTGTAATTAATGAGTTAGCTGTGAAGTACGCTTTTGATCCAGAAAAATTAATTGTCCTAGGTTATTCTAATGGGGCTAACGTTGCCTTCCATTCATTATTAACGGAACAGGCACTATTTAAAACAGCTGTTTTACTACATCCTATGGTGTTATCGGAAAATATTAAAGCGACTGTCGACTTAAGTGATATTAAAATTTGGGGTTCATATGGATTTTTAGATCCAATTGTTTCAAAATCAAATTTTGATGAACTAAAGAAGTTTTGTCGAGAATTTAATATTGAATTTACCAGTTTTGAGGCTGAACAATCACATCAAATTTCAGAATTAGAATTACGGAATGCTAAACAATGGTTAGATAAGACCAATAGATTAAAAATTGAGGAATAATATAAGATGATTTCATTTAATAGTAACGAATTATCGGCTAAAAATCAGTACAAATTAATGTCTGGTACATTAATTCCGAGACCCATAGCATGGGTTACTACTGTAAATGAGACGGGACTAATTAATTTAGCTCCGTTTAGTTTTTTTAGTGTTGTATCGGATACGTTGCCATTAATGTCGATATCAATTAATCGACGTAGAAATGGTGAAATGAAACACACCGCGGCTAATTTAGTTAGTTCGAAACAGGCTGTGGTCCAATTACCAACACGTGAATTAATGGAATTTGTTAATCAGAGCGCTGCTAGTTTTGGACTAGACGAGAGTGAAGTTTCCGAATTGAAATTAACAACGGTTCCTAGTAATAAGGTATTGGTGCCAGGGATTGATGGTGTTAAAGCGAGGTTTGAAGTTATATTGAACCAGTATGTTCCTATTATGGATGATGGTAAGATTATTACGGATTTATTTATTCTTGAAGTGGTTTGTTTTCACATAGAAGATGATGTTTTGGATAAAGAAAAAATGTATATTAATGCTAAAAAATTAGATCCAGTGGCGAGGCTGGCTGGACCAGAATACGCTAACTTAGGAGAGCAATATAAATTAATTCGACCAAAATAGTTAATATCAAATTAGTAATTCTTTGATTAGCCATTGTTGTATGGATTGAATAATTATATAGCCGTTATTGACATATAGTAAGTGTTATTGATGACAGTATTTATTATTAAGGGCTACACTACAAGTATAAATAGTATAGGGGGATACAATTATGGGATATCAAGCAAGTCAAGAAGAACATTCGATTGAAATCACCAATGTTCAATCATTAGAAAAATTAGTGGAAGCACGTATGGAAAAGGGTGCATTTGGGTATATTGCTGGTGGAGCTGAGGATGAATGGACGTTACGCGAAAATACAAGTGCATTTAATCATAAGCAAATTTCACCTCGAGTTTTACAAAATATCGAAAATCCGGATTTATCAACAACATTTATGGGTATTGATTTACAAATGCCAATGATAGCAGCTCCAGTTGCGGCACAGGGGCTAGCCCATGAACAAGGTGAAATTGATACTGCTAAGGGGATGGCCGCAGTTGGTTCAATTATGTCGCTTAGTACGTATTCAAATAAAACGATTTCAGAAACATATAATGGAGGAACTGGTGGACCTCAATTTTTCCAATTGTATATGAGTAAAGATGATAAATTTAATCATTTTTTATTAGATCAAGCCAAAGAAGTGGGGATGAAGGCTATCATATTAACAGCTGATTCAACACTAGGTGGTAATCGTGAAGCTGATAGTATTAATAAATTTATCTTCCCTCAACCAATGGCTAATTTAGCTGAATATGGTGAAGGTGAAGGACAAGGAATCGCAGCTATTTATGCTAATGCTAAACAAACATTGAGTTTAGCAGATATTAAGAGTATTTCTGATTATACTGACTTACCCGTTTTCGTTAAAGGTATTCAATCACCATTGGATGTTGATGCTATTATTGAAGCTGGAGCTAAAGGTATTTGGGTTTCAAATCATGGCGGTCGGCAACTAGATGGCGGACCTGCATCGTTTGATGTTCTTGAGTTAATTGCTAAGAAGGTCAATAAACGAGTGCCAATTGTCTTTGATAGTGGCGTTCGTCGTGGTTCACATATATTTAAAGCGCTTGCTAGTGGGGCGGATGTCGTTGCCATTGGCCGTCCAATGGTTTATGGGCTTCATTTGGGTGGTGCGAAAGGCGTTCAATCAGTCTTTGAACATTTAGCTAAGGAATTAACAATTGATATGCAATTAGCTGGAACAAAAACGGTTGATGATATAAAAAAAACGGAACTTATTTAAAGAAAACAATAAGGGGATACAATTATGCTAGTTATTAATTACATTCATGGAGAAGAATTACAAGCAACTTACAAAACAGCTGCTGCTTTTGTTGCGATGATGGAATTAGAAGTACCCGAATTTGAAGATTATTATGAAATTACTAAAGTGACAGAAGCTGGTAAAGAAATCGAATTATCGGATAAAACAATGGGCGGTTTATTTAACTTATTATTAGCACGAGGATAATTTTTATTGATGAAAACGGTTCATTGTTAACTATTGTTAAATAGTAACAATGATGTTAGGCATTTAAATAGTATTTAAGATACTAAAGTATGACCCAATTATATTTCTATTGGGTCATACTTTTTAATTTATAAGAAATACGTTTGTTATTGAACTAGCAAACATAATAAGTCGTTAGTTAATAAGTTCTTTCATATTATTAACTGTTTGGTGCTTCAATTTGTGAGAGAAAAAAATACAGTACTAGAAATATAAAAATAATATCTGTTACTGTATTTAAATCCGATTTAAAAGATTTATAGCATAGAGTATTTTTGTTTCACGTGAAACATTGGATCAATTAAAAAATTGATAAATCAACATACTTATTTTGTAAAACCTTAAAATCGTAGGTTGCTAAATTTTGGATATCTTCTAAACCATCAAACATTGCTGTATAACTTCCAGCAAGCATTAGATTTAAGGGAATACCTTTATTTTGGCGAACTAAAATAACAGGTTTGCGATTGGCATGAGCATAACCACATTCCCAAACAGTACCTGAGTCAGCTTCATCATTGTTTTCTTCCAATTGATAATCAAGAACTGCAACAACGATATCTGCTTGATCAATTTGGCGAATATCATTTTGGAAGGTAGCTGTTTGCCATTCAAATGTGCCGAAGTCCGCATCTGGATATTGAACGTTTCCTGGAAGATGAATTGCATCTGCGTTAATTGTTGGATTTTTACTTAGGAGATCGGCTACCAAATCTAATCGTTCTTTTTGTTCTGGAGTGAAAAAGGGTCCTGCAAGATAAACGCGTTTTTTTGTCATTGTAAACTCCTTTTATATTAATAATGTAAGTATACTAATAATTAAAAAATAAATCAATTAATAATTCGGCTATTAATCTTTTAATGATAAATAAACATAATATTCCATAAACATGATAACAAAAAACGAACTATACATTTGTATTTATTATAGTTATTCGCTTATAATGACGTTACATTTTAGAGAAATAACAGAAATAAAGGTTGGTTATGTCATTTTCAGTAAAATAAAGGTAATTATTCAATAAAAAAGTAAACGCTTTCTTGAATATCTAATTAAAATGGACTAGTATTAATAAGAATGGACAAATACAGTAAGCGGAGGAGATAAATATGCAAGTTAAAACAAAGGATTTTGGAAATGACTATGATTTAATAACGATTATAAATGATAATGGGTTTGAATTATCACTCACAGATTTAGGGGCTAGAATTGTTAGCCTCAAGGTACCCACAAGTACTGGAAAACGAGAAATTGTTCTTGGATTTGATTCAGCAAATGAATACTTAGAAAAAGATAGTTTTATTGGCGCTTCAATTGGTCGTGTTGCTGGACGTATTAAAGATGGTAAATTCAACATTAATGATCAAAGCTACCAAGTGCAAATTAACGAAGGTACAAATACATTGCATGGTGGTACGCCAGGATTTGATACTAAAAAGTGGACGTATAAAATAAGTGAAAACGAAAATGAAATAGCTGTTATTTTTCATTTAGATAGCCCAGAAGGCGAACATGGTTTCCCTGGAAACATGGCAATTGATGTAAAATATCTATTAAATAATGATAACATTTGGCATCTTGAAACGACTGCTAAAACGGATAAAGATACACTATATAATCCAACAAATCATGTTTACTTTAATGTTATGGGTGACGTCACAGAAACAATAGATGACAATTTATTACAAGTAGATAGCGATAAGTTTGCACCATTAGAACCCGATTCAATTCCAACAGGTAAAAAGATGTCTGTTGATGGAACGCCTTACGATTTCCGTCAAGCTAAGACATTACATGACGTTTTCACAAGTGATTTTGCTCAAAAAAATCAAGTTAATGGTATCGATCATCCCTTTTTCTTGAATAATCCTGCAGTTGGTAAAGAATCAGCAAAATTAGTTAGTCCAGATAAAGAAGTTTCTGTCTCAGTTTCAACTGATGCAACAAGTTTAGTTATCTTCACGGCTAACTTTGGTGAAGTAACGCCAATTATGCATGGTAAAAAATTAGCTAATCATGCAGCAATTACATTTGAAACACAATCAGCACCTGGATCTGAACAATTCCCTGAATTTGGTGATATTGTTTTACGTGTAGGCGATACGTACAAAACAGTTACAGAATTTAAATTAAATTAATTAGTAATCAACTGAGACAGTCATGGTAAAAATAGTGACTGTCTTTTTGTCGTTAACTTACGAGTGTAAGTCATACCATTTTAGTCGAGAAAGATGTAGACTTTAGTCAGGATAAAACGAAGGAGTGTATAAATGATGACAGAAATAAAAAGAGTATTAGTTGTTGGATCGAATGGTCGAATTGGCCAAAAAGTAACAAGTAAATTAGCTGATAAAGGTTACCAAGTCTTGGCGGGTTCAAGACATACAGATAATTTAGATAAAGGTAATATTACTTATGTCTATGTTGATTTGTTAGAAGGTATAGATAAATTAGTCAAGAATATGCAGGCTGTTGATGCCATATTATTTGTTGCTGGTTCTGGCGGCAAAGACTTAATGAAGATTGATCTAGATGGGGCAGTTAAAACGATGGAAGCAGCTGAAATAGCTCATGTTAAGCGTTTTGTAATGTTGAGTTCCGTTTACTCTTTGGATAGAGAAAAAATTGAAGTTTCATCATTAAGAGATTATATGACTGCTAAGTTTTATGCTGATAATTGGCTAATGAAGAATACGCAATTAGAATATACAATTCTTCAGCCAGGCACCTTAGTAGATGAGCCAGGTACTGGTAAAGTAACATTAAATGATGGTCAAGCGGGCTCTAACTCACTTGAAAACGTGGCAGACGTCTTAGTTTCAGTTATCGCACATGATAATACAATCGGAAAAGTAATTACGATGCATGATGGGGATACAGATATCAAAGATGTCCTGTAAATAATTAGAAATTTCGACACAAAAAAAGAGGTTTACTCAGTTAGTTACTTAACGGAGTAAACCTTTTTTATTTAGAATTATTTAGTTGACTCATTTACGATACCGCTATCTTTAGTTGGTGAAATAGCCCAGAGTGAATCGTAATTATATTTCCCTGTCGTATCAAAAATTGAAGTTGTAAAATCTAAAGTTAGTTTTGCATAATAATAAGATTTGTTAATTACAGAACTTGTTGTACCATCACTAAGACTTGATGAGGGTAAATCGAAAATCGTCTTATTAGAAGAGCTGAAATCAATTTCATTAGAAGTTGTTGGCTTTTCTTAAAAAGTAAGCGTACCGCCATTTGAGCTTGTTTGAACTAGGATAATCGAATCTTTTTAATAAGCGGACTTAAAGTATAATTGATAGTAACACTTAAATTCTAGTTAACTTAAAAAAAGGTTATTAATGACTAAAGGCTCTACCTTTAATGGTTATAAAGTGGGGGTAGGTAGGAATCATTCTATTTAAAAATTGATTGTACACTTTCAGTAAATGGTTTGAAAAAATTAAACCTAAAAAAATACTTGTAAATAACATGTAAACGCTATATTAATTGGCGTATATGGACTTAATCATAGAGTTTCTTCTGATAATATTACAGTTGAATCTTATGTAAATTATATGGTACTATTAGGTAAAGGTCAACGTCCCCTTTTCAAGCATTGGCTTAATCAATAAATGGGAGGAATTTATATTATGAAAAAGAATTTATTTTTAATTGCAGCATTAGTACTTGGTTCAACAGCAGTTGTTGGCTCAAGTGTTTCAGCGGATTCAACAGATGGTAAAGGTACAGCTAGTTTAAACATTGAAGCAGGTACTTTTACTCAAACGGGTGCACCATCGTTCAGTTTCACAACAAAACTAAATGAAGCATTAGTTACGACTGGTACAGATATTACATCAACTGGCGCAAAAGATGCTTCTCAAGCTTTAGATGTAGCCGATTACGTAGGTACAGATAGTGGTTGGAATGTTACTGCACAATTAGGTGTGATGGCTGATGCTGAAGTTAAGGTTAGCTCATTAGATCTTGCATCTGCTACAGTTAAAACAGACTCAGATGCTACAGCATCTGCTGCTACTTTAACACCAGCTGGTGCTGCAGCTCCTGTCGCGACAGCTACAACAGGCGCTGGTGCTACAACATTGTCATATGCTGACAATAGTGCAACATTAAAACTTGGTAAAAATACTAAAATTGCAACAACTTCAGCTGATTTAACATGGACTGCAACTCAAGGAAATGCTAGTGCAGCAGCTTTTAACTAAGCTAATTAAAACGTAACAGAAAAAAGACCGCCTAAGGCAGTCTTTTTTTTTAAGGAGAATCGAAATAATGAAATTAAGAAAAATAGTTTTAAGCTTTTTAGCTATCGCGATAGTCACACTTATTACTGTATCGACCAATGTCTATGCAAAGTCTAATAGTGCCGGGTTTACGGTAGCCAAAGTAACGCCTGCTAATCAATATCGAGAGGCAGCACAATTTGATATTAAAATGAACCCTAACTCAACACAGACATTGGCATTGAAAATTAAGAACTTAGAAAACGATACTAAAACGATTGTTGTGAGCCCTAATAGTTCATATACAAATACGAATGGACTAATTGTCTATGATAAGACAAATGTAAAAAAGCCAGCGACTGCTAAGTATCAATTTTCAGAACTTGTCTCAAAAAAACAAGATGTTGTGGTTGGACCTAAAAAAACAGCAACAGTTACGTTTACAGTGAAAACACCCGCTACGTCATTTTCCGGTATTATTTTAGGTGGCTTTAACGTACAAGAAAAAGTTATTAAGGAAAAGAATAAAGGAAAAGGTATTTCAATTACTAATCGATTTGCGTACGTTGTTCAAGCAGTCATTAGAGAATCTGAAACGGTCGATAATCCTAATCCCAAAATGACAATTGGCGATTCTAAAGTGGTATTGAACGCATTTAATAAAGTTTCACTACAAACAAATATGCAAAATGATGTACCCATTGTGATTGGACCAACAACAATTAAAGCAACTATTACAGAAGATAGTAGTAGTACTGTTTTATATGACAAAACAATTAAGGACGTTGATTTTGCACCCAACGCTAAATTTAGCTATGCATTAGACTTAACTAAAGCCAAGTTAATCGCTGGTAAATATGATGTCCATTATACCGTTACCGGAAATAATAAATCTTGGAAAGCAACGAATTCATTTACAATTACTAAAGCCAATATTAAACAGATTAAATCAGATAATAAGGCAGCAGAGCCTCATATATCTTGGTTATTGTGGTTAATTATTGGTATTATTGCTTTATTAATTTTATTAGTTTTATTCTTACTTTTTATTATTTTAAAAAGAAGAAAAAAAGATAAGGAAGAATCACTAGAAAATAAGTAATCAAAATGAATGGTAATCAAAAAGACGTCTAATTTTTATTAGGCGTCTTTTTGTCGATTAGATTTCTTATTCTTTTGATGAATCTACAACGATACTTGGTGATGATAATGACCAAGTTGCGTTATCTTGAAATTTACCAGGATGAGTAATTTTTTTAGTTTTTAGACTTAATGATAATTGTGCAGAATAGTAGTTTTTACTAATAACTGATGTTGTATCAGAATCAAAAATAGTTGAGTTTAAACTTAAAAGAGTATCTTTAGATGTAATTGTTTTAATATCTGAGGCATTCCCATAAGTGATTGTGGAATTACCAAGCATACTCGTTTGCAATTTTTCAAACCAACCAAGTTGATCGGGAATAAAGAAAGGATCACTTAGATTATCTTTATCACTTGTGCTAACAACTAAATTCCAGTTAAGTCCAAAAGGATTATCGACAGTTAACAAACCAGTTGCAGTTACTGTAGGTGTTTTTTCAGAAGTTCCTGCTGTAAAATTACCAAAATCAAATACTTTTGGATAGGATACTAAAAGATCTCCTGCAACGTGTAAATTATATGAAATAGGCGTGTAATCCGGATTTAATTTTGCGAGATTTGCAGCAGAAATTGTATCATTCGTTTTACCGCTTAAGATATCATTAATTGTGTGATTACTATAACTGGAATAGGTACCCGAATCGTGAGTTGATGTGACTAAATATGAAATTCTATTCTTATGGAAAAGATGATAACCAATCAATTCATTGTCATCAATTAATTTAGAATATGTAGTCCCATCAGTATAAGCAGATTCGTCATATTTATATTTACTATGGTCCGTACTGTATTGTTTTGCAAGATCGTCCGCATCTTTTGCAGTGATTTCTAGTTTAGAATTTGTAAGTTCAGTTGTTCCATTTTCTGAATATTTTTCCCAAGGACCATTATTGAAACTGTACCATAAGTAATATTTTTCAGTTTTATCGGTTGTTGATTTCGTATCTATATTGACTGTAGTATCAAGTGATTTTTTAGTTGTTTGAACGGTATTTTCAGGTAATTCATCAGTGATATTGTTTAATGAATAGTGAAAATCGTAAGGGTCTATTTGTGGAATATAATGAGTCGTACCAGATCCAGTATCTGTAGAAGTATAACCCGGTAACGAAATAGACTTAATAGTAGGATGAGATGAGTTACTTGAATCAGGATCTTTTAAAAATTCTTGTATAGCGTCATCTCCAAAATCATCAGACGCATCAAAAATACTTTGATAGGCAAGGTCACTAGGAACGTTTAAATTACCAATAATATTTTGTCCAGTAACAATACTCCCATATAAGAGACCATCGCTACTTGAATCAACGTCGACATCAGCACTAGGTGCTAATACTGAACCATATAAAGGACTCTTCCAACTTCCGACAAAAATCTTACCATTTTCAGTATTAAAATTATTACTAATATGTGAAGACGTATTGTAGACAGATTTCACTTTTTTAGAGTTTTTATCAGTTGTATCGATTGCAACGGGTTCATCGGATAGAAGATTTTTAGCGGTGGTATCTGAACCATTACTATTTTGTCCGGAAAATAGCGTTCCATCACTATTACCAGCTAACTTGTAATCTATCGAAGATCCGTCAGATTTAGGTGGATACGCATTGAAAGTCATCCAGCTACCTTGATTGAAATTAAAACTGATACCAGCATCATTATTAGAAAAATGCTTATAATTTAACATGAAAAATGGCATTTTCATTGTGTTAATATCAAAATTGACTAAATTAATTTTGATACCAATAGCATCTTCAAATGAAGGAATAGAGCCATCAATATCTGCAAAGACAACGCCTTGATCTGTTGAAGCAGTATTCATATCAACGGTTAATTGAATAACCGTTTTACCAGGTGCATATTTTTCAGCATCAATTGATTTATCTGTATTTAAATCAACACGTTTGATAGCATTATTAGATTTAGTAGTAGAACCTGTTGCTTTAGAGTTTGAGAAATTTGTTGAAGTGAAACTAGCGTAATAATCACTGACATCAGTAATATTTTGAGTAGCATCAGCAAATGATGAAATATCATTGCTTGACATAACAGGAAAATCAGAAAGTTTATCAATAGTATCTTTTTTTGCATTAAATTGCTTGATAGCATCAGCGTAACCGGCATTACTTGAAGGTATGGACCAACCAGCAATGGCTTTTGCGATTTCATCATCAGGGGGAGAATTCTGTAGATAGTATGATAAATCTTTGACTTTATCATTAGATTTTGAAAAAACAAAGCTATTTTTATTACCATACCACTGAATCATATCAGCCCCGGTAATATTTTCTGAAATCATTGTAGGATTAACCTTTGCATAATCAGCATCAGTTAAATTAGCAGTTGAATCATGAGCATAATTTTGTAAGTATTTTATAGAAGAACCTCCGGCGGTACCTGAGGAAGTAAATGTTTTGGCAAAAAATTAACCTTGTAGGGAGTCAATATCATTAGAATTAAACGTGATTGTACCACCAGCGAAACCAGTGACATTCGTGGCAGCCCCCATTGGATAACCTACAGGAGGCGTGTATGATGTAGCAGCTTGTGTAGTATAAATTGGTAACGTTAAAAAGAACAAGCTGAAACAAAGGATGATAATCGATTGATAGGTAGTAGATGAGTTAATATATTTGTTTTTTAGCAAAATAAGACTTCCTTTCAAAATAATTAAAAAATTAACTATTTGATTATATATATATTATAGCCTTGCTAGTATAGGATGTGTAGAGATATTGTCGAAGTATTTGGACAAATATAGCTTATAATTTGGATATACGATTAATAATAAAGAAAATGCGCTATTTTTGACTTTTTATTTAATAAAATCCAGTGATGTTTGTAAGTGTCACTATAGATTAAGCCTTTTCAATTTGGTATACTCAATGAGAAACGTTTTATAAAAAGGGAGATAATAAATTATGATTGAAGCAATTAACTTAAAAGCCGGAATGACTTTTGAACAAGGCGGTAAATTAATTAAAGTTTTAGAAGCAAGTCATCATAAACCGGGTAAAGGTAACACAGTTATGCGTATGAAATTACGTGACGTTCGTACTGGATCAACTGTTGAAACAACAATGCGTCCAGAAGTTAAGGTTGAACAAGCTAATATTGAAACAAAACCAGTTCAATTCTTGTACAACCAGGATACAATGGCTATTTTTATGGATTTGGAAACATATGAACAATATGAAATTCCAAGAGAAATTATCGAACATGAAGCAAAATTCTTATTGGAAAATATGGAAGTTAAAATCCAATTTTACGGTACAGAAGTTATTGGCTTAACATTACCAACTGTTGTAACATTACGTGTTACTGAAACACAGCCTTCAATCAAAGGCGCTACAGCAACTGGTTCAGGTAAACCAGCAACAATGGAAACAGGACTTGTTGTTAATGTTCCTGATTTCATCGCAGCAGATGATGTTCTTGAAATTAATACACAAGAAGGTACATACCTTAAACGTGCACCTAAATAAGATTGAAAAGGTAGTCTCTTGAGACTGCCTTTTTTTAATCATTTAAAATGAGGAGATTACTATGGGAATTAAACTAGTTGCAATAGATATTGATGATACGTTACTAAATCCAGAGGGTAGATTAGCAAAAGAAACAATTGATGCCGTCAAAAAAGTGACACAAAAGGGAATTAAGGTTGTCCTTTGTACGGGACGACCTTTAGCTGGTGTGGTTGGATTTCTTGAACAATTAGGGATTAGTGGGGATGACCAATATGTCATTACCTACAACGGTGCAATTATTGAAACAGTAAGTGGAAAACGTCTAGCGCAACATACGTTAACCTTTGATGAGTATATAGCTGCAGATAAATTAAGTTATGAATTAAATGTTCATTATAATATTTTAGATGATGAGAGCCGAATTTATACATCTAATAAAGATGTTGGTCGTGTGACCGTTATTCAAGCAGCTGAAAATAATGAAGGATTATTTGTACGAAATCCAGAGGAAATGTCACGGGACTTAACCGTTTCTAAAATTATGTTTGTGGATGAACCTGAAGTTTTAGACGCACAGATGATTAATATTCAAAAAATATTTGATGATAGTTATTATGTTGTACGTAGTTTGCCAGAATTTTTAGAAGTTTTGAATAAAAAAGCTAATAAAGGAAATGCATTAACAGATTTAATTGCAGAACTGGGATTAAAAGAAGAAGAAGTTATGGCAATGGGAGATCAACATAATGATTTAACGATGTTTGCCGTAGCCGGAACGACTGTTGCGATGGGAAATGCCATTCCTGAATTAAAAGAAGCAGCAACTTATGTAACAGAATCGAACGTTAATCATGGTGTTGCGGTTGCATTAGAACGTTATGTAGGTTAAATAACGATAAAATATAAAAAAGTTTGGAGTCCGCATGAGGTTAGCGAGATTCCAAACTTTTTATTTAGTCTAAAAGATGTTGCTTTGTTAAGTAGTCGTGTGCGACGGTACTTGCTGGGACATTTTTAACATCAACTAGATAATTCATTTTTTGCATATCTGTATCAGAAATTTTTCCGGTTAATTTATTTAAACTTTTTTTGATGGATGGATATTTTTGTGAGATGCCCTTTGCAACAAGTGGGGCGCCTTGATAAGGTGGGAATAAAGACTTGTCATCTTTTAATGTGACCAAATTATATTTGACGAGCTGACTATCAGTTGAATAGGCATCAACTAAATTTACATTACCATTCACAATGGCTTGATAGCGAAGTGCTGGTTCAAAAGATTTAGTGTTAAATGACAAATGATACTTGCTTTGTAACCCTTTGTAACCATCATCACGGTTTAGAAACTCAAGCGTAAAGCCTGCCTTTATTTTTGAAGATACTCGTGATAAATCAGAAATTTTTGATAGATGGTATTTAGTTGCAAAGTCTTTAGTGACAGCGACAGCATAGGTGTTTTGATAAGCCATCGGATTTAAATAATCTAAATCTGATTTAACTTTAATTTCGGTTTTTGCTTGCTGGTAGGCTTTATTTTCATTTGTACTTTTGAGTGGTGATTTTACTAACTCTTCAAGTACCGTACCTGAAAATTCTGGGTAAATATCGATTGAATTAGATTTTAATGCAGAGTATAGAAAACTCGTTTTACCAAAATTTGGTTTTAAAGTAACCTTGATATTGGCGTCGTCTTCTTGAATTAAATCTTTATACATATTAATTAGAATTTCAGGTTCTGCCCCCATTTTACCAGCAATGACTAATTCTTTTTTCTGATGTGTGAAAGTATTGATTGTGGCACCAACAGCAAATAGGAATCCTAAAGTAATTAATATAATGGTAATTGTTTTTATCTTTAAATTCTGCAATTGCCGGATTAAAACACTGAAAACAATAGCTAGAATAATAGAACTCAACGCGCCAATAATAATCAAGCTCATATCATTTCTATCAATTCCCAGCAAAATAAATGTTCCTAACCCGCCAGCACCAATTAAAGCAGCTAGTGTTGCGGTTCCAATAATTAGAACAAGCGCAATACGAATGCCTGAAATAATTAGTGGCATAGCTAAGGGTAATTCAAATCGAATAAGTTTTTGCGCACGTGTCATACCAAATGCAGTTGCGGCTTCTTCTAATGATGGATCAATACCAGTTAAACCTGCATATGTGTTCTGAAAAATGGGCAGTAAAGCATAAACAACTAATGCGATAATTGAAGGTAGTGTTCCAATTCCGACTAGTGGAATTAATAGCCCTAGCAGCGCGAGTGAAGGAATTGTCTGTAAAACACTGGTAATTTGCAACATAATTTCTGCTGCTCTTTTATGCTGTGCTAACCAAATTGCTAAAAAGACGGCAATGATGGTTGCAATCAGCAATGAAATTAATGATATCTGTAGATGTTGAAGAATAGCGGTCCATAAATCAGCACGGTGCATTTTAAAAGTTGTTATTAAATTTGCCATTGGTCATCCACCTCGCTATCAGACATGCTTGCACCATAACGAATTAAGCATTGGGCATCAACTGCACCAATGAGATTCTGGTCGTTATCTTTAACATTTATAATTGTATATTTAGAAAGTAGAGATATGAGTTCTTTAAATGTTGTTTGAGTTGAGGTGACGTGATTATTAGCGAGTTCATCAATTGGAAGACTAAATGATTTTTGAATCATTTCAGCTAAATTAAATTGCGTGTTGGATACGTCTAACCCAAAAAACTCTGAAATAAAATCATTTTTTGGTGCATTTCTAATTTCGTCAGGGGTACCAACTTGAATGAGATTGCCATCATGCATAACACCAACACGAGTTCCGAGGCGAAGAGCTTCAGACATATCATGCGTAATGAAAATAATGGTATTGTGTAGTTCCTCATGTAAATCGATGACGATATCTTGTAATGTTTTTTTTGAGATAGGATCCAGCGCACTAAATGGTTCGTCCATTAAAATTAATTTTGGTTTAGTTGCAATTGCTCGTAAAATACCAATTCGTTGTTGCTCGCCACCGGATAAATCGCTAGGCATTCTCTTACGATATGCTTCAGGCGGTAAACCAACACGTGTTAATAAGGCATCGACACGTTCTCTTTGTTTGTTTTTAGGCCATTTTTGTAATTCTGGTAATAAGCTGATATTTTCAGCAACTGTCATATTAGGAAATAAAGCAATCTGCTGTAAGACATAGCCAATCTGTGAACGTAAAGTATGTAACGGAATCTGATCAATATTTTGATTTTCAAAGTTAATAGTACCCGAGGTGGGCTCAATTAATCGATTAATCATTTTTAAAGTTGTCGTTTTACCACTACCACTAGGGCCAACAAGAACAAAAAGTTCCCCTGTATCAATATGTAAGTTTAAGTCGTTTAATACGGTAACTGTTTTGAATGTTTTGTTTATGTGTTTGAAATCTAACAAAAGCTAACCCTCATTTCTTCTTATTTTATATGTAATATATCTGGAAATGGTAACTATTTCGATGTAACTCTACATGAATGAAAATTATTAAGCAAAGATTTTGTTTTAAAATGTTGGAATTAAATTTTAGTGTAGGAACGGTCTGAATTGATGGATGGAGTAAGCCTTAATATTAAAAATAATATGTAGAAAAGCTTGACTTAGAGTCAACTCTAAGTGTTTTAATAGAAACTATTGAAGGAGGCGATTGAATGACTAATGAGCAACAATATAAAATTGGTGAGTTTGCTAAATTAGTTGGGTTATCAAGTTTTACATTGCGTTACTATGAAAAAGAAGGCTTAATTAAGCCTCACCGTAATTCGGCAGGCTTACGTTATTACACGGAACATGATATTAAATGGGTAGGATTTTTGCTTCATCTTAAAGGGACAGGGATGCGGATTAATGAAATAATTAAATACGTTGAACTACGAGCACAAGGTGATGCAACCATTAAAGAACGACGCGAGATGCTCAGCAAGGTAAAAGAAAATGCACTGTCTGAAATGGTAGAATTACAGCATAATATTGAAATTATTTCTCATAAAATTGATTGGTATGACAGAAAAGTTTCACACAGAACAAATGGAAACGAAGTGTCAGAAGATATTAGTTTTGAAAAGTATCTAGAACAATTCGCGATATACGATTAACGCTAGGTTAACCGTATAAAATAAAGTGAGGTAATTATAATGAATGAGGAACAAATTAAAAACGGTCTTTTTCCAATAGGTGAAAAAAATGAAGCATATAAAGATTTCTTTGTTGGTCAAAGTTATTTAGACATGTTAGTGGCGGATCCAGATATAAACGTTGGTGTTGGAAATGTTAGTTTTGAACCTGGAACACGTAATAATTGGCACATCCATCACGACGGTTACCAACTATTATTGGTCACTGCCGGTGAAGGTTGGTACCAAGAAGAAGGTCAACAAGCACGACGTTTAAAAGCTGGTGATGTTGTTGTCACAAAAGACGGGATTAAACATTGGCACGGTGCTACAAAAGATAGTTGGTTCTCACATGTTGCTATTACAGCAGGGACACCTGAATGGTTAGAAGCTGTTGATGACGAAACGTACGGTAAATTAAAAGATTAATAGGAGGATATTATATTATGGTAAAGAAACAAACAGCAGGTCGCGATAACTTAGGCGAATTTGCACCTAAATTTGCAGAATTAAATGATGATGTTTTATTTGGTGAAGTTTGGTCACGTGAAAGTGAATTACCAGCACATCAACGCAGTATTATAACAATTTCAGCTTTGATTTCAGGTGGTAACTTTGAACAATTGCCAGCACATATGGCAATTGGCAAAACAAATGGAATTACGAAGGAAGAAATTGCTGAAATTATCACACATTTATCTTTCTACGTTGGTTGGCCTAAAGCTTGGTCTGCATTTAATATTGCAAAAGATGTTTTTGAAGACTAATTATTTAAAAGTGGGACATGAATTAAATAAATACTGGCTCCGTACTTTGTCAAAAGTATCGAGTCAGTATTTTTGCTTACCTAATTATTTCTTGAGGTCTTGTCTGATTAAAAGTGAAATTATAACAATCGTAATCGCGGCAATAATAAATTCTACATTCAAAAAGTGTTTATTTATGAAAAATGCAACAATGACTCTAACTATGGTTGCAATAGCTAACGTTAAGATGAATGTTTTAATATAATGGACATTTATATAATCGTTTATTTTTTTAAACATGGACTCAACTCCTTCAGTTACCTAATAATAGTGGCACAAATTAATAAGATAAGCGAATTTTAAGTAACATTAAATGATTGTCCAGCAGACGTGAAAGCGCTATAATATAATTTGTAATTAGTTTAGGAGGAGATAGTTAATGTATCAAGCAAATGAAAAACGTTATGATAAAATGATTTATAATCGCCTCGGTAATAGTGGATTAAAAGTTTCTGCTATTGCCTTAGGCTTATGGAAGAACTTTGGGGATGAGACACCTTTAGCAACGCAAAAAGATATTATTGAAACAGCATTTGATAATGGAATTACTTATTTTGATTTGGCAAATAATTACGGTGATGGTGCTGCCGAGAAGAATTTTGGGCGCATTTTACGTGAAGATTTAAGTGCCTACCGGGATGAAATGGTTATTTCGACGAAGGCAGGTTACTATATGTGGCCAGGTCCTTATGGCGAATGGGGTTCAAAGAAAAACTTGTTTGCCAGTATGGATCAATCATTACAACGTATGCAGCTAGATTATGTTGATATTTTCTATCACCATCGTCCAGATCCAGATACACCGTTGGAAGAAACAGCTGAAGCTTTGGATTTACTCGTTCGCCAAGGTAAAGCCTTATATATTGGAATTTCAAATTATCGGGCACCAGAAGCTGAAAAGATGATTCAATTACTAAAAGCTAAAAATACACCTATCGTTGTCCACCAACCTAGATATAATTTATTAGATCGTTGGATAGAAGATGGATTAAAAGATGTTTTAAAACAAGAGCAGATAGGAACAGTTGCTTTTAGTCCTTTAGCACAAGGGTTATTGACTGATCGTTACTTGAATGGTATTCCAGACGATTCTAGAGTGAAACGATTTGATACCTTGTCTACTGAGAGAGTTGAATCAACACTTAAAAAGGTTCGTGAATTAAATGAAATTGCAAAAAATCGCAACCAGACATTGGCTGAAATGGCGCTATCTTGGGATTTGAAAGATAATTCTGTTTCGTCGGTTATTATTGGTGCTAGTCGTGTGAGTCAATTAAAGGATAATTTAAAGGCATTAGAGCATTTGGATTTTGCACCAGAAGAATTAGCAAAAATTGATAAAATTGTGAAATAAGAAGAGGTATATAAAGAGAACCCTTGGGATTGAAATGAAATTCAATCCCAAGGGTTCTCTTTATATCTTTTTTTGTTCTATAAAAAATGTATTTTAACTTAATTAAGCTAAGATACATCAATTAAATAAAAACTATTTAATCTTGATTTTCAAGGATTTCTCGAAATGGAATTAAACCCTCTGCTTGGTATTCTTTAACAAAAGCTTTAACAGCATCTGGATCTTGTGTTTTAGGATCAATAATGAGCTGTTCAACAGGAAGTGGACGGTCAGAAGTTACTTTAACATCGATAACAACAGGCACTTTTGAACCTTTAGCTTCAGCAAAAGCAGTTTTTAATTCTGCTAATGTCCGGACGGTATACCCTTTAGCTCCCATGTCGTTGGCAATTGCGCCCCAATCAGCATCAATTAAATCAATACCTGAGTGTGGTTGTTGTTTATCATCTTGTTCAGCGCGGATGAATCCAAGTTCCTGATTGCTTAAGACAACGTTGATGATAGGCATGTTGTATTTAACTTGTGTTAAGACATCTTGCATGACCATCGTCCAACCACCGTCACCAGAAATTGAGAAAACTTGACGGTCTGGAAAGGCAGAGTGAGCCCCAATTGCTGCGGGTAGTGCATACCCCATCGTTGCGTACCATGCGGATGTTGTAAATTTATTTTTCTCACCAAGACGTAAGAAACGCATTGCTTCAATCGTTACATTACCAACATCAATTTGGAAAATTGCATCGTCATCTTTAATTTTATTAATTTCATTGAAAACTGGTTCAAAACGAAGTGGTTTACTGTCATCTTCAGTAAAGCTATCAATCCATTTAATCCAGTTTTCTTTGTTAGCGATGGCAGCTTTGTACCATTTTGTTGGTGCAACTGGTGTTTTAACGGCCTTATTTAATGCGATTAAAGTTTCCTTACCATCGGCTAAAATAGGGACATCAACTGAATGACGTTTACCTAATTTTTCAGAATCAATATCGACCTGAATAAATTTAGCATCTGGAGAAAAGAAATATTCACCAAATGGAAAATCAGATCCAATGAAAAGAACAGCATCAGCGCCACGAAGAAGGTCAACGCCGGGTTTGCCAGCAACTCGTCCAGCAGAACCCATGTATGCTTTGTAATCATCAGGAATAATTGTTTTAGCAAGCGCAGTTGTTGCGATTGGTAATGATAATTTTTCAGATAATTCAATTAATTCTTTTCCAGCGCCACGAACACCTTTCCCAGCATAAATAATTGGTGTCTTAGCTGTTGTTAAAATATCTAAGGCATCTTGAATTTGTTTATCACGAGGCATCGGATAAAGAGGTTCTTGGTGTGTTGCGGCTGTTGAAACAAAGGTGTCATCGATTTCTTGCCAACCTAAATCGGTCGGAATTGTGACAACTGCGACGCCATTATATTTGTAGGCTTGACGGATAGCTTCATCAACAACAATGGGTAAGTTTTCGGGTGTAGTAGCTGTTCTGTTATAAATAGAAACATCCTCAAACATTGGATTTTCATTCATTTCTTGGAAGTAATTTGTATTCATCACTTGTGTACCAACTTGGCCGACTAAGGCAAGAACAGGAACACCATCATATTTAGCATCGTAAAGTCCGTTTAATAGATGGACAGCACCGGGACCAGCGGAACCAAAAGTAACACCTAATTTTCCAGTTACTTTAGCTTCACCAACTGCTGCGAGTGCGCCGACTTCTTCATGACGAACTTGTACATAATTAATTGTATTTTTACGATTATGTAGTGCATTCATTGTTGAATCAAATGAACCACCTGGCAACCCATAGACGGTTTTAACGCCCCAATCTTCTAAAACTTTGAGCATGGCATCTGATGCATTAATTTTTTTTGGCATAATAGTAAATCTCCTTCTTGAAAAATTTTATTCTACAAGGATAGTATAAATCTACCAATGAATTAACACCAGTGAAAGCACTTACTTTTAGTAATTAAAAAAGGTAGTTCAGACAAAAAAGTCTGAACTACCTAAATAGGGTTTTATTTAAAACGAACGATAATTTTACCAAGTGCATGATGAGATTCACTACGATCGTGAGCTTCTGCTACACCTTCTGCAGAGAATTCATGAACTGAATCTAAGGTCACTTTTATAGTGCCATCTTCAAGCATATCAGCTAATTTAGTTAATTCTTCACCATTTGGGTCCAACCAAATTGAATCAAAAGTCACATTTCTTGCTTCAGCAAGACCTGCTGTTTTTTCAGAATCCATCCCAGTAATAGCAACTAAACGACCTGTGCCATGTTTTAAGATATTAACTGATTTTTCTTGTGCGTCACCACCGATTGTATCAACTACAAGGTCGATATCTTTTAAGATTTCCGCAAAATCAGTTTCATGGTAATCAATGACTTGGTCAGCGCCAAGTCCTTTAACAAAATCAATATTCTTCGAGCTAGTTGTGGTAATAACGTAAGCACCAACTGATTTAGCAAGTTGAATAGCGAAAGAGCCAACGCCACCTGAACCAGCATGAATAAAGACTTTTTCACCTTTTTCTAAATGACCATGATCAAAAAGGGCTTGCCATGCAGTTAAACCAGCTAAAGGAACAGCAGCAGCTTCTTCAAAGCTAATATTTTTAGGTTTTGGTGCAAGCAAATTAGCATCAACAGCAGTATATTCGGCGTAAGTACCAAAACGAGTCGTGGCAGGGCGTGCGAAGACTTCATCACCAATTTTCCAATCGGTTACGTTAGCGCCTACTTCTGTGATAACACCCGACACATCCCAACCTAAAATAATAGGAAATTGCCAGTTAAGCATACCTTGTAAAAAGCCTTCACGCGTTTTCCAATCAATTGGATTAATTCCAGCTGCTTTTTCTTGAACAATTACTTGATCCGCCGTCATTTCAGGCATAGCTACTTCACGTTGTTTAAGTTTATCTTGTCCGCCAAATTCATCAATTACAACGGCTGACATCATTTTCTTTTCTGTCATCGGATTCCTCTTCTTTCCAGTTACTTTTAATTTGTAAGTGAATTGTATCGAATAACGAAATAGAATGCAATCAAGACACTCTTTTATAGTATTAATATTCTTATGGTTAAAATTGACATTTAGACTTTATTTACGTATATTATAGCTATAAGTGATGAAGTAGTTCAGTAATTTATCGATCAATTTTAAAGAAACCTGGTGGTCGCTGGAAATCAGGAATTATCGATGAGTGAAGTACGCTATGGAGCTAACAACGATTCATCTCGTTAACGATGATTGAGCGATTAGCTACTATATTATGTAGATAATAACTTGGGTGGTAACGCGGAAATTAATTCGTCCCTGATATCTTTTTTAGATATCAGGGATTTTTTTATACTTATATTATATAGGAGGAAACAGAAATGAATATTATTGACGAACTAGAATGGCGCGACGCAATTAATCAAACGACAGACGAAGATGGGTTACGTGAACTAACGTCTGAAAAATCAATTGGCTTATACTGTGGGGTTGATCCAACAGGGGATAGTATGCATATCGGACACTTAATTCCATTTATGATGTTGAAAAGATTTCAATTAGCAGGACATCATCCATACATCATTATTGGTGGTGGTACAGGTTCAATTGGTGATCCAAGTGGTAAAAAATCTGAACGTGTGCTGCAATCGATGGACCAAGTTCATCATAATGAGCAAGCTCTCACTGCACAGATGACCAAATTATTTGGACAAGATTCAAATATTTCAATTGTAAATAACTATGATTGGTTATCAAAAATTAGCTTGCTTGATTTCTTACGCGATTACGGTAAGTTATTTAATGTAAATAGCATGCTCGCAAAGGATGTTGTTGCAAGTCGTTTGGAAGTTGGTATCTCATTCACGGAATTTACATACCAAATCTTACAATCAGTTGATTTCCTACATTTACACAAGCACCATGATGTTCAATTACAAATTGGTGGGGCTGATCAATGGGGGAATATTACTGCAGGAATTGATCTTATTCATAAAGAGCTAGGTTCAGACACAAAGGCATATGGGCTAACAATTCCACTAATGCTTAAGGCTGATGGTACTAAATTTGGTAAAACAGCTGGTGGCGCAGTTTGGTTAAATCCAGAAAAAACAACACCATATGAATTCTACCAATTTTGGTTAAATCAAGACGACCGGGATGTTGTGAAATATTTGAAATTTTTCACATTCTTAACGTCAGATGAGATTGCTGAATACCAAAAATCAGTTGAAACAGCTCCAGAAAAACGTGAAGCACAACGCCGCTTAGCACGAGAAGTAACAGAATTTGTTCATAGTCCAGAAGCTGTAATTGAAGCCGAACATATTTCTGCAGCTTTATTTTCAGGCGAAGTGAAAGAATTAACGACGAGTGAAATTGAACAGGGGTTTAAAAATATGCCTTCTGTTGAATTAGCAGCAGAACCAGAGAATATTGTTGAGTTATTAGTAAATACAAAAATTGAATCATCAAAAAGA
Source organism: Dellaglioa sp. CoH-56-MRSF-12 (assembly GCF_056782075.1). The sequence goes on along the minus strand of NZ_JBXAYD010000001.1, from coordinate 2,506 downwards.
CAAGCACGTGAAGATATCACTAACGGGGCTATTCGTATTAATGGTGAAAAAATTCAAGATTTAGATTTTATGATTGATCCTGCTACAGAATTTGATGGCAAATTTGTGATTATTCGTCGTGGTAAAAAGAAATATTGGTTAGGACGCGTTAACGCATAATGGCACTATTTTATGTAATAGCTTTTCTTGTGGCGGGGATTATTATTTCAAATGTAATTCACGAAATTCTTCCTAAAATACCAGATGCTTTTATTCTTATTGTAATTGGTCTGTTGTTGTCATTAGTACCAGTCATGGCTAATTTCGAATTAGAACCAGAATATTTTATGTTATTCATTATTGCACCACTTATGTTTAATGATGGGCAAAAAACATCTGTTAGGGGGATCCGTAAAAATTTTCATGCGATACTTTTATTATCAGTAGTTTTAGCGCTTATTACAGTTGTAATAGTAGGGTTGTTAGCGAATCGATTAGAAGTTCGATGGACATTGCCACTTGCAATAGCACTAGCTGCGATTGTGACACCAACTGACGCCATAGCAGTAAAATCCTTAACATCAGCATCAAAACTTGATTCAGGGGTTAATACTGCCTTAGAATACGAATCATTATTTAACGATGCAAGTGGATTAGTGATGTTAAATTTGGCATTATCTGTGATGGAAAAAGGAACATTTTCCATCTATAGCGGATTATTTCAATTTATTTTTGTTGCAGTTGGTGGTATTGTAGTTGGGGTTATGGCAGGTGGAATCTTAGTTATCGTTAGAACGTATTTTAATAAGAGGGTAACTTCACCAGAATTAACGATTATTCCAATTGCGTTGTTAACACCATTTATTGTTTATTTATTGGCGGAAAGTCTAGGGACATCGGGAATTATTGCTGTTGTAACTGCAGGGATTGTTCATAATATTGAATCCGAGCGTTTAAAATTAACTGCAACACGTGTCCAGTTAGTTTCGTCAACAATATGGGATACGTTGACCGCAATGCTTAACAGTATTGTATTTATTTTATTGGGAATTAGTTTACCTGAAATTTTCCGGGCACTGATTAAACTTGGAACGAGTCAGTCGTTTGAGTTGTTGAGTCTGGGTTTGATAATCTATGTAGTCATGATTGGTATCCGATACACTTGGGCATTAATTGGAAAAGAACCACATATTGCTGCCTTTTTCGGTCCTTCAAAATCAAAAAAAAGACGAAAAAATGCATTTGTTTTTGGGTTGAGTGGGGTACACGGAACAATCACGTTATCAATGGCATTTTCATTACCAATGTTAATAAATGGACGGGCTTTTCCGTATCGAGAAGAAATTTTAATCATTGCAACTACTGTCATATTATTAAGTATGATAACACCAGCATTAGTGTTGCCTAAAATCTTACTAGCTAAAAAGTTATCATTTAATAAAGAAGAATTAAATTTTTCACGAATACAAATGATTGATTACGCTAGTTTACATTTAACAGAACGTATTCAATCTAACGATGTGAGATACGCGGTGATTCAACAATTACAATCACAAAAAGGGTTTAATGATATTCAAGGGTATGATAAACATCAAGAATTATTTAAAAAAATTAATGAAATTGAAGATGAATTTTTAAATAGTAATGAGATAAAAGAAATTTATCCTGCCCGAGTACTCAGTACGTACAGAAAAATTTTGGATACAGATTATGGTGGACAACGATTAAGTGTTAATCGAATCATTCGATCAGTAGAACATCAGGTTAGGCATGAAGCGTGGCATATTAGCCATGGGCAAATAACTCGTGGACAGAGAAGTAAGGCCAGGAAACAATGGGCTAAAGATAATATAGAAAAAATGCAAATACACAATGATTTCCGATCATTATTATGGGACTTGGAGAATCAATTGCATGAAGTAATTGAACAATATTTACATGATTTAACAAAAGAACGTTTGGCTAATGCACATGGACAACTAGATGATATTCAGAATGTTGAAAGATTTATCGAAGATCGACAAAGACACTTTCGTAGAGATTACGAAGAGAATGAAAAAATATCAGTAGATTTATTTATTCAAGCATTTCAATTAGAATATAATTATGTTCAAACACAATATATAGCAGGAATAATTAACGAGCAACTTGCTAATAAGTTGTATGATGAAATAAATCAGGCGCAAACACTACAAATGCAGCAACTATTAGTTGAACATTAAATAAAAAATAATTTCAAAAATCAGGATTAATAGTCTATTTTTGAAATTATTTTTTTATTTAAGACCTATAAAGTAATTAAAAGTACAGATGTATACGATTACATCAATATTTTTAGATTTAATTTAAATAAAGGCTTGACGAAGGTCATTATTCTTGGTAAAGTAATAAACGTTGCCTCAGTAGTAAACAACTAATTCAAATGTGACCAGTTAATTAATTAAAAAAAATCTTGACAATTAACGAAATCCTTGATATGATATAAAAGTTGTCAAAAGCAACCAAGTAGATCTTTGAAAACTGAACA